>NZ_JBJNRJ010000025.1:0-54184 GCF_046233715.1 Trujillonella humicola
CCCCCCCCCCCCCCCCCCCCCCCCCCCCCCCCCCCCCCCCCCCCCCCCCCCCCCCCCCCCCCCCCCCGCCCCCCCCCCCCCCCCCCCCCCCCCCCCCCCACTCCACTAGGGACGCACGTGGCGCAGCGCGAAGTCCAGGGCCAGCTCGACCTGCCGGATCGTCTCCTCGATGACCAGCGAGCCGTGGCCGGCGTCGAACCGGTAGACCTCGTGCGGCTTCTCCAGCCGCGCCAGCTCGCCGAGGTAGTTGTCGATCTGCCGGATCGGGCAGCGCGGGTCGTTGGCGCCGGCCACCACGAGCACCGGCGCGCGGACCGCCTCGACGTAGGTGATCGGCGACGACGTCACGTACCGGTCGCGGACCTCGTCGGGCGAGCCGCCGAACAGCGCGCGGTCGTAGGCCCGCAGGCCCTCCATCTCGTCCTCGTAGGCGGCCAGGTAGTCGGCCACCGGGACCTCGGCGATGCCGGCCGCCCAGCGCTCCGGCTGCGTGCCCAGGCCCAGCAGGGTGAGGAAGCCGCCCCAGGAGCCGCCGCTGATGAGGGCGCGGGAGGGGTCCAGGAACCCCTCGGCGACCAGCGCGTCGTACACGGCGGCGACGTCCTCCAGCTCCGTGGGGCCCGGGCGGCCGGTCAGCGCGTCCCGCCAGGCGCTGCCGTAGCCGGTGGAGCCGCGGTAGTTCACGTGCACCACCGCGTAGCCGGCGTCGACGTAGGCCGCCCGACGGGCGCGGTAGGAGTCGTCGTCGGCGGCCTCCGGCCCGCCGTGCACCAGGAACGCGGTCGCGTACGGCGGTTCGCCCGCGGGGCGCACCAGCAGCGCGTGCACGTCCCCGCCCGGCCCGGGCACCCAGCGGTCCTCGACCGGGTAGGCCGCCGGCGGCTCCTCGCCGGGAGCGGCCAGCACGACCGGCCCGTCGGCCCGCCGGATCACCGGCGGCCGCTCCGCGGACGACCAGGCCAGCTCCACGGTGCCGTCCGGCCGTGCGGTGGCCCCGCGGACGACGCCGCGCGGGGTGTCCAGCTGTTCGAGGGTCCCGTCGGCCAGGTCGTAGCGGTACAGCTCGCTGCGGGCCGCGTGGTCGTGGCCGACCAGGAGCGCCGACCCGTCGGGGTACCAGCCGGCCGTCACGTCGCCGGGCAGGTCCAGCACGATCTCGGTCTCGGCGCCGGTCGCCAGGTCCCAGACCAGCAGCTCCTCGCGCCCGCGCCGCTCGTGCCCGACGAGCAGCCGGCGGTCCCCGGTGAGCGGGGCGAACTCCAGGGCGTGCAGGCCGCGCCCTTCGCCGTCCCACTTCTCCGCGACGACCGCCGGCTCCTCGAGGGTGGTGTCGGCCGTCCGCAGGACCCGCAGGGCCGGGTAGCGCGGATCGCCGTGCTCGGAGTGCGACACCACCAGCAGGTCCTCGTCGTAGGTCAGCGCGTCGACCGAGGCCGGGTCGGGATGCCGGTAGACCACGCGGGCCGGGCCGCCGGCCGGCGCCAGCCACAGCTCGCTGCCGTCGTCGGTGGAGCGGCCGACCGCCACCACGGTGCCGCCGATCTCCAGCCCCGCCGGGTAGGCCGGGCCGACGTCGGGGAGCGCGACCCGGTCCTCGCCCCCGGCGAAGGGCTGCACCATCCAGACGCCGAACTCGTCGCCGTCGGTGTCGGCGAACCACCAGATCGCCTCGCCGTCGGGTGAGAGCGTCGCGATCAGCGTGCCGTTGGGCCGGTCGGTGACCTGTCGGTGGGCGTCGGTGCCGCGGTCCCACGCGTACTGCTCGACGACCCCGCTGACGTCGGAGGAGTACAGGCTGCGGTGCGGGGCCTCCAGCGCCCAGTCGGGCAGGCTCACCCGCGGGGCGCGGAAGCGCGCCTGCCAGCGGGCGGTGACCTCCGGGGAGAGGGCGGGGGCGGTGGCTTCGGCTGTCACCGGGTCATCTTCCCCCGGCGCCGGCCCCTGCCTCCGCGCCGGCCCGGGGCCGTGCGGCCGGGGCGTCGACCGGACTCACGACGCCGCGCCGACCGGACCCCGGGGGGAGAGACGAGTCAGGGGCCGCCTTCCGGCGGCCCCTGATCTGGTCGGGGTGACAGGATTTGAACCTGCGGCCTCGTCGTCCCGAACGACGCGCGCTACCAAGCTGCGCCACACCCCGAGGCGTGCGGCGACCACTCTACCGCCCGCCCCCCGTGCCCCCTCTGCTGGGTCTCGCTCAGGCCGGGCGGGCGGCGAGCGTCAGCAGCGTCGCCTCCGGCGGGCAGGCGAAGCGGACGGGCGCGTAGGGACTGGTCCCGAGGCCGGCGGAGACGTGCAGCCAGGTGCCGTCGGGCCGCTGCGGCGTCGGCTCGGTCCACCGGCTGACCCAGCGCACCCGGGCGCGGTCCAGGCCGCAGTTGGTGACCAGGGCGCCGTAGCCCGGTACCCGGAGCTGGCCGCCGTGGGTGTGGCCGCACAGCAGCAGGTCGTAGCCGTCGGCGGCGAACCGGTCCAGCACCCGCGGCTCGGGGGCGTGCACCAGCCCGATGCGCAGGTCGGCGCCCGGATCGGCCGGCCCGGCCACCTGGTCGTAGCGGTCACGCTTCAGGTGCGGGTCGTCCACGCCGGCGACGACGATCCGCCGGCCGCCGACGGTGAGCTCCCCGCGGCGGTTGGTCAGGTCCAGCCACCCGCGGCGGGTGAAGCCGTCGCGCAGGTCCCGCCAGGGGAGCGGGTCGCCGAGCACGCGCTTGTGCTTCTTCTTGAAGTACTTGAGCGGGTTCTTCGGCTTGGGGGCGTAGTAGTCGTTGGACGACGTCACGAAGACCCCGGGCAGGTCGAGCAGCCCGTCCAGCGCCCGCAGCGTCGGGGGGACGGCGTCGGCCCCGGCGAGGTTGTCGCCGGTGTTCACGACCAGGTCCGGGCGCAGCCCGGCCAGCCCGGCGAGCCACTCCTGCTTGGACCGCTGGCCGGCGGTCATGTGGACGTCGGAGACGTGCAGCAGCCGCAGCGGTGCCGATCCCGGGGCGAGCACGGGCACCTCGAAGCGGCGCAGCGTCCAGCGGGTCCGTTCGTAGAGGCCGGCGTAGCCCAGGGTGGCCGCTCCGCCGGCGAGGGCCACGGCGGGGGCGGCGGTGTACCAGCGCATGTCCAGCCAGGGTACGGGCCGGGCAGGTGGCCCGGCCGTGTCAGGCTGGGCACGTGCCCGATGCCTCCTCTCCCGCCGCGACCGACCTGAAGAAGCGGCTCCGCGCCGACCTCACGACCGCGATGAAGGCCCGCGACGAGCTGCGCACCGCGACCCTGCGCATGGTGCTGGCCGCGGTCAGCGCGGAGGAGGTCAGCGGGAAGGAGGCGCGGGAGCTCTCCGACGCCGAGGTGCAGGCCGTCGTCCGCCGCGAGGCCAAGAAGCGGCGCGAGGCGGCCGAGGCGTTCGCCGGGGCGGGCCGCGCCCAGCAGGCCGAGCGTGAGCGGGCCGAGGAGGGCGTGCTGGCCGGCTACCTGCCCGCGCAGCTCGACGACGCCGACCTCGCCGCCCTGGTGGCCGACGTCGTCACGACGACCGGTGCCGCCGGCATGAAGGACATGGGCCGCGTCATGGGCGCCGCCACCGCCGCGGTCGCGGGCCGGGCCGAGGGCGCGCGCGTGGCCGCCGAGGTCCGCCGCCAGCTGGCCTGAACGCACCGCGCGCCCCGCCGGGAGCCGGCGGGGCGCGCGAGATCGAGCAGCGGGGGAGGCGTCAGCCCCCGCCGGGACCGGGGCCACCGCCTCCGGGACCGCCACCACCCGGACCGCCGCCACCCGGACCGCCGCCACCCGGACCGCCTCCTGGCCCACCGCCCGGGCCGCCGGTGCCGTTGCCGCCGCCGGGCTGGCCGCCACCGTTCGGCGCGGTGGTGGTGGGCGTGGACTGCGTCGGCTCGGGCTCCGGCTCGACGTAGGCCGAGCCGTTGCTGACCTGGATCGTCACGACCTGGTCCTCGACGGCGCGCGAGCCGGCCGAGGGGCTGGTGCCGACCACGGTGCCGGCGGGCTGGTCGCTGTCGGCCTGCTCGACCTGGAACCGGAACCCGGCCGAGGTGAGCGCCGACTGGCAGCCGCTCACCGTCGAGCAGCTCGGCACCGCGCGGGTGTTGCCGTTCTGCACCACCGGGTCGGCCTCCGGGAAGGGCACCACCGGCTGGCCGCCGAGGACGGGCTGCATCGCGTCGTGCCAGATCGTCGCGCCCTTGCCGCCACCGAAGCCGCCGACGTTCTGGTTCCGCTTCGGGTTCAGCACCATGACGCTCGCGGCGTACTGCGGCGTGTAGCCCACGAAGGCCACGGAGAAGTTGCTCTGCGAGGTCCCGGTCTTGCCGGCGATCTGGTGGCCCGGGATGTACGCGCGGGCACCGGTCTGGCCGCTGTGGCCCGGCTCGACGTCCTTGCGCAGCATCTGGTTCAGGGTCGTGGCCACGCCCGGCGGGATGGCCTGGGCGGTGCAGTTGTCGGTGCGCACCACCGGCTCGCCGTCGTCGCCGAGCAGCGGCTCGCCGTTGCGGTCGAGCACCTGCTCGACCGGCCGCGGGTCGCACTGCGTGCCGTTGGCGGCCAGCGTCGAGTAGGCGCTGGCGAGGTCCAGCGGGCTGGTCGCCTCGGCGCCCAGGGTGAACGAGCCGCGGTTCTCGTCGATGATCTGGTCGGCCGGCGTCGCGGCGAAGTTCATCCCCATGCGCTCGGCCATCCGCACCGGGGCCTCGACGCTGCCCAGCGCGTCCTCCAGGGCGAGGAAGTAGGTGTTCGAGGACATGTAGAGCGCCCGCTCCATGTCCAGCGTGTTCGGGTAGTTGCCCGCGTTGCCGACGGAGTACGGCCGGCCGCCGTTCCGGTACACCCGCGAGACGTAGGGGTCGCTGGTGGTGATCGTGTAGTACTGCGAGTAGCCCTGCTCCAGCGCGGCGGCCGCGGTGAACGTCTTGTACGTCGACCCCGCGCCCTGGCTGTAGGCGGTGTTCAGCACCACCGACTCGCACTCGGGCTGGTCGCAGCCGAACCGCCGGTTGACGCTCATCGCCAGCACGCGCCCGGTCCCCGGCTCGACGGCGGTGTACATGCCGGCGAGCTCGTCGCCCATCGGCAGCGTGTTGAGCACGGCCTGGTCGCCGGCGACCTGCATGTCCGGCCGCAGCGTCGTCTGGATGGTCAGCCCGCCGTTCTGCAGCAGGTCCTGGCTGATGCCGAGCGTGCCGGTCAGGTACTGCTCGAGGTAGGCGCAGAAGAACCCGCCGATCGCGGCGTCGATGCAGCCGTTGGGCGGCGCCTGGCCGGGCACCACGGCGACCGGCGTGCCCGCGATCGCGTCGTGGTCCGCCTGCCCGATCAGCCCCTGACCGAGCATCCGGTTGAGCACCTGGTCCCGGCGGGCCTGGGCCCGCTCCGGGTTGTTGATCGGGTCGTCCTTGGCCGGGCTCTGCACCAGCCCGGCGAGCATCGCCGCCTGCGGGAGGGTCAGGTCGGCGGCGCTGACGCTGAAGTACCGCTGCGCGGCGGCCTGGATGCCGTAGGCGCCGTTGCCGAAGTACACGATGTTCAGGTATCGGGTGAGGATCTCGTCCTTGGAGTAGGTCTCCTCCAGGGCGAGCGCCAGCCGCGCCTCGCGCAGCTTGCGGGAGACACCCGCGGTGCCCTCCTGCTGGATCGCCGCCGTCCGCTCCTCGGCGCTGCTCGCGGTCTGCAGCAGCGTCTGCTTCACCAGCTGCTGGGTGATCGTCGAGCCGCCCTCGCGCACGCCGCCGGCGGCGACGTTGGTCACCAGCGCGCGCACCGTGCCCTGCACGTCGAGACCGTTGTGCTCGTAGAAGCGCGAGTCCTCGACGGCGACCAGGGCCTCCTTCATGACCGGCGCGATCTGCTCGCTGGTGACCACGGTCCGGTTGTTCGCGTAGAACATCGTGATCAGCGAGCCGTCCGCGGCGAGCACCCGGCTGTTGCCGGCGGGCGTCGCGTCGGTGAGCTCGACCGGCAGGGCGTCCAGCAGGGACGCGGAGTTGCGGGCGGCGAGGCCGGTGCCGCCCACGAAGGGCAGCAGCATGCCGGCCAGCAGGGCGCCGGCCAGGACGATGGACCCCGCGAGCTTCGCCATCACGACGGAGCGCTGGGGGGCAGCTGAAGTCGACATCGCCGACGAATGTACGGTGCCGCGCCGCGGCGACCCCCGGATCAGCCGCGGCGCGCGGGCAGCACCCTCGTCCTCGGCACCCCGGTCGGCGTGTCGCCGTCGGGACCGGTCAGCTCGGCGGCCATCTCCCGCAGCCCGTCGAGGTCGTGGACGTCGCCGGCGGCGGCCGGGACGGTGCGCACCGGCACCTCGGGGTGGGCGCTGGTGAAGCGGTCGGCGAGCCGCTGCTCCCGCGTGGCCAGCTGCATCCGCTCGGCGTGCACGCGCAGCGCCCCGGCGGCCAGCTCGGCCCCCTCGCCGCCGGCCTCGGCGACCTCCTCGGCCGCCGCCTCGGCGCGGGTGGCGCTGAGCGCGCTGGTGGCCGGCGGGTGCGTGCGGTTGAGCACCAGCCCGGCCAGCGGCATGCCCTCGGCCGACAGCCGGTCGACGAAGTAGGAGGCCTCGCGCAGCGCGTCGGGCTCCGGCGTGGCGACCACGACGAAGTACGTGCCGGGTCGGCGCAGCAGCTCGTAGGTGGCGGTCGCCCGCTCCCGGAACCCGCCGAACATCGTGTCCAGCGCCGAGACGAACGCGGAGATGTCGCGCAGCAGCTGGCCGCCCAGGATCTTGCTGATGATCCGGCTGAACACCATGAAGCCCGCGCCGACCAGCCGGATGCCCGCCCGCCCGCCGGCGCGGGCCGGCGCGGTGAGCAGCCGGATCATCGTCCCGTCGAGGAAGCGGCCCATCCGGTTGGGAGCGTCGAGGAAGTCCAGGGCCGACCGCGACGGCGGGGTGTCGACGACGATCAGGTCCCACGTGTCGGTGGCCCGCAGCTGCCCGAGCTTCTCCATCGCCATGTACTCCTGCGTCCCGGCGAAGGACGACGACAGCGACTGGTAGAAGGGGTTGGCCAGGATCTGCTCGGCCCGCTCGGGCGTCGAGTGCGCGGCGACGACGTCGTCGAACGTCCGCTTCATGTCCAGCATCATCGCCGAGAGCTCGCCCGGGGACTCCGGCGTGCCCAGCCCCGGGACCTCGATCCTCCGCGGCTCGTTGTCCAGCTCCGCCAGCCCCAGCGACTGGGCCAGCCGGCGGGCCGGGTCGATGGTGAGGACGACGACGGTGCGGCCGGCCTCGGCCGCGGCCAGCGCCAGCGCCGCCGACGTCGTCGTCTTGCCGACGCCGCCCGCGCCGCAGCACACCAGGATCCGGGTGTCGCGGTCCTCGATCAGCGCCGCGAGGTCCATCGGCAGGGCCGGTCGCGGCGGCGCCTGCCGCCCGGCCGGCCGTGCCGCCGGCTCGGCGCTCACGCGGCGACCTCGGCGTCCAGGTGCCCTTCCAGCCGCTCGGCCAGCTCGTACAGGCAGGACAGGTCGATCGGCCCGGTGAGCATCGGCAGCTCCACGGTCGGGCGGCCGAGCGCGGCGACCTGGCCGCGCAGCGCGTCCTGCGCCGCCCACCGCCGGGCGTGGTCCACGGACTCGGCGGCCAGGGCGTCGGCGAGCGCCGCGCCGTCGGGCAGGTGGGCCGAGGCCAGGGCCGGGGCGAGGTCGGCGCCGGTCAGCCGGCCGGCGGCGACCGCGGCCAGGCTGCCGGCGGGCAGGACCGGCTCGGTGGCCATGTTGACGATGACCGAACCGACCGGCAGACCGGCTGCGGCGAGGTCGGCGATCGCGTCGGCGGTCTCCTGCACCGGCATGTCCTCCAGCAGCGTCACCAGGTGCACGGCCGTCTGCGGCGACTTGAGCACCGCCATGACGCCGTCGCTCTGCGTCTTGATCGGGCCGGACCGGGCCAGGTCGGCCATCTCCCCGGTGACGTTGAGGAACCGGGTGATCCGGCCGGTCGGCGGGGCGTCGACGACGACGGCGTCGTACACCCGGTGCCCGTCGCGGCGGCGGGTGACCGCCTCCTTGATCTTCCCGGTGAGCAGCACGTCGCGCAGGCCCGGGGCGATCGTCGTGGCGAAGTCGATGGCCCCCATCTTGCGCAGCGCCCGGCCCGCCCGGCGGAGGTTGTAGAACATCTCCAGGTACTCGAGGAGGGCCTCCTCGACGTCGATGGCCAGCGCCTTCACCTCGCCGCCACCGCGCGCCACCGCGACCCGGCGCTCCTCGTAGGGCAGCGGCGGGGTGTCGAACAGCTGCGCGATGCCCTGCCGCCCCTCGGTCTCGACGAGCAGCACGTGCCGGCCGTCGGCCGCCAGCGCGAGGGCGAGGGCGGCGGCCACGGTCGTCTTGCCGGTCCCGCCCTTGCCGGACACCACGTGGCAGCGCACGGGGAAGGGATCGGTGGTCACCTGGGCAAGGGTAGGGACCCCCGCGGCCCCCAGCACTCGCACGCACCTGCGCTAGCGTCGCGGCCATGAGCGACGCGGCCCGGCAGCGGTGGGAGTACGCCACCATCCCCCTGCTGATCCACAACACCAAGGCGATCCTCGACTCGTGGGGGGTCGACGGCTGGGAGCTGGTCACCGTGCTGCCCGGTCCCGGCGGCGCCGAGCAGCTCGTCGCCTACCTCAAGCGCCCGGTGAGCTGAGCCCGGCCGTGAGCACACCCCAGGTCGGGAGCTGGACCGCGCGGCTGGCCGAGCTCGGCGTCCGGCTGCCCGCGGTGGCCGCCCCCGTCGCGTCCTACGTGCCCGCCGTCCGCACCGGGCAGCTCGTGTTCACCTCCGGTCAGCTGCCGTTCGTCGACGGCGGGCTGCGGCGCACCGGCAAGGTCGGCGGGTCCGTCGACGTCGAGGACGCCGCCCACGACGCCAAGGTCTGCGCGCTCAACGCGCTGGCCGCCGTCGACGACCTGGTCGGGCTGGACTCGATCGTGCGCGTGGTCCGGGTCGTCGGGTACGTGGCCAGCGCCGAGGGCTTCACCGGCCAGCCGCGCGTCGTCAACGGCGCCAGCGAGCTGCTGGGCAAGGTGTTCGGACCGGCCGGCCAGCACGCCCGCAGCGCCGTCGGCGTCGCCGAGCTGCCCCTCGGGGCGCCGGTCGAGGTCGAGCTCACCGTCGAGATCCGGTGACGGCGCAGCCCGCGACGCCGCGGCAGGCCGCCACCGTCCTGCTGGTGCGCGACGGCACCGCCGGGCTCGAGGTCTACCTGCTGCGGCGCACCAGGGGGATGCCCTTCGCCGGCGGGATGACCGCCTACCCCGGCGGCGGCGTCGACCCGCGCGACGGTGACGTCGACGTCGCCTGGGCCGGCCCTCCGCCGGCCGCCTGGGGCACCGCCCTCGGCTGCGACGAGCGGCTCGCGCGCGAGCTCGTCTGCGCGGCGGTGCGCGAGACCTTCGAGGAGGCCGGCGTCCTGCTCGCCGGGACGGCGGACTCCGTCGTCCCGGACGTGACGGGGGACGACTGGGAGGCGCAGCGGCAGGCCCTGCTGGCCCGCGAGCTCTCCCTGGCCGAGCTGCTCGCCACGCGCGGGCTGGTGCTGCGCTCGGACCTGCTGCGGCCCTACGCGCACTGGATCGCCCCGCCGCGGGAGCCCCGCCGCTACGACACCAAGTTCTTCGCCGCCGCGCTGCCGGTCGGGCAGGACGCCCGGCACGTCTCGGGGGAGGCCGACGAGGCGGTGTGGCTGACGCCGTCGGCGGCGCTGCACGAGGCGTCGGCCGGGCTGCGGCCCATGCTCCCGCCCACCCTGCACACCCTCGGGCAGCTGGAGCGCTACCCGGACGTGGCCGCCCTGCTCGCCGGCGCCCCGCCGGAGCCGCTGCACCCGATCACCCCGCGGTTCGAGAAGACCCCCGACGGGACCTGGGCCGTCCTCCCCGACGGCACGAGGCTCCGGCTGGTCGTGCCCTTGCCTTCGTGACGCTCCGCGTCACACCGCGGCCAGGTG
Organism: Trujillonella humicola; assembly: GCF_046233715.1. Lineage (NCBI taxonomy): Bacteria > Bacillati > Actinomycetota > Actinomycetes > Geodermatophilales > Geodermatophilaceae > Trujillonella > Trujillonella humicola. The sequence continues at coordinate 9,939 of NZ_JBJNRJ010000025.1, forward strand.
CCGTCCCCGGCCTGCGCTGAGCCTTGCGCGACGGCCGGCGTCCGCAGGACGCCGTCGGCTGCTGAGCGTTGTCCCGCGGGCGGCCACGAGCCGCCCATGAGTGGCCGATGACGGGACGACGCTGATCGCGGGACGCGAGAGGCCGGGCCCCCCGGCGGGGACCCGGCCTCTCCAGGCTCAGGGGTTCAGCGCGCGCGGCGGCGCAGCCGGTCCTCGTCGAGGACGACGACCGACTTGCCCTGCAGCTGGATCCAGCCGCGGTGCACGAAGTCGGCCAGCGCCTTGTTCACGGTCTCGCGCGAGGCGCCGACGAGCTGGGCCAGCTCCTCCTGGGTGAGGTCGTGCTTGACCCGCAGCCCGTCGCTCTCGCGGCTGCCGAACCGGTCGGCCATCTGCAGCAGCGCCTTGGCCACGCGGCCGGGGACGTCGGTGAAGATCAGGTCGGCGACCGAGTCGTTGGTCCGGCGCAGCCGGCGGGCGAGGACCTGCAGCAGCTTCTCGCCGATCTCCGGGTGGCTGTCGATCCACGGGCGCAGCACCGTCTGCGGCATGCGGGCCAGCTTGACGTCGGTGACCGCGGTCGCCGTGGCGGTGCGCGGGCCGGGGTCGAACACCGACAGCTCGCCGAACTGGTCCGACGGGCCCATGACGGCCAGCACGTTCTCGCGGCCGTCGGGGGAGCGCTTGGACAGCTTGATCTTGCCCGACATGACGATGTACAGGCTGTCCCCCGGCTCGCCCTCGTTGAAGACGACCCGGCCCCGGGGCAGCGTGATCGTCTCCAGCCGGCTGATGACCGGTGTCACGGCCTCCTCCGACAGGCCCTGGAAGAGCCCGGACTGGGCCAGCACCTCGTCCACTACGCGTCCTCTCGACCGATCGCTCGGCACACGGCGTTCCGCACCGGCGACGGGCCGCGTACGGGCAGCGGTCGCCGATCTCACCCCGAGTCTAGTGGGGCTGTGCGCGCGGTCACCCGATCGGGGACCGGCGGCGCACCCCCGACGGGTGAGCCGGGCCCGCCCGCACCGGCGCGGACGGGGTCCCTCGTCAGACCAGCGGGGACCGGGCCCGCTTCACGCGCCGCCGCTGCCGCCAGCGGCCCATCGCCCGGCCGACGCCGGAGTTGTGCAGGGTCTCCACCTCGCCCGGCGTGGCGGTGCCGACGAACGCGGCGACCTCGCGCGGGCTGGCCGGGCGCCGCAGCGGCTCCTCGACGCGCTCCATCACCAGCAGGAAGGCGATGAGCAGCGGCGGGAACAGGATCACGACGAGGGCGACCACCGGTACCTCCTCCTCCGGCCCGGGAACGGCGGCGTCCGTGACGCCCTCGCGTTCCGATACCCCCGTGTCGGGCGTCCATGCCCGGGGCGGTGCCGTGGGCGATGATCGCACGCCGGCGCCGTCGGTCCCGCCGCATACCCTCGGTCGCGTGTCCTCGCCGGCCTACGCGCGTCCCGTCCCGCCCCGCTCCGCGCCGGCTCGCCGCACCGCGGCCCGCGGGGGTGTGCCGTACGACCCCGACGAGACGCCGCTGGCGCGCACCCGGCGGGCCCGGCGGATGGCCCGCGAGCTCGCCGTGATCCACCCCGACGCGCACTGCGAGCTCGACTTCACCAACGCCTTCGAGCTGCTCGTCGCGACGGTCCTGTCGGCGCAGACGACGGACAAGATGGTGAACAAGGTGACGCCGCGGCTGTTCGCGCGCTACCCCGACCCGGTCGCCCTCGCCGGCGCCGACCGCGCCGAGCTGGAGGAGATCCTCAAGCCGACCGGGTTCTTCCGGGCCAAGGCCAACTCCGTGCTGGGGCTGGCCGCGGCGCTGGTCGAGCGCTTCGACGGCGAGGTGCCCGGCCGCATGGCCGACCTGGTCACCCTGCCCGGGGTGGGGCGCAAGACGGCCAACGTGGTCCTGGGCAACGCCTTCGACGTCCCCGGCCTCACGGTGGACACCCACTTCGGCCGGCTGGTGCGCCGCTTCGGGTGGACGGCGGAGGAGGACCCGGTCAAGGTCGAGGCCGAGATCGCCGAGCTGATCCCCAAGCGGGAGTGGACCATGTTCAGCCACCGCGTGATCTTCCACGGCCGGCGCGTCTGCCACGCGAAGAAGGCCGCGTGCGGCGCCTGCGGGCTGGCCCGCTGGTGTCCCTCCTACGGCATCGGCCCCACCGATCCGGAGAAGGCGGTGGAGCTGGTGAAGACCCCGGCCGCCTCGGACACCGAGTGAGGCGCGCGATCGCCGCGGCCGCGCTGGCCGCCGTCGTCGTCCTCGCCGGGTGCACCGGGGACGGCGAGGACGCGCCGGGCGGACCGCCGGGGTCCGGCTTCGGCGACACCGTCCTCGGCGCCTGCGCCGAGCAGCCCGACCGGCCCGCCGCGGGCGCGCAGACACTGCCCGACCTGCAGCTCGAGTGCCCCGGCGGCGGCGCCCTCGACCTGGGCCGTGCACTCGGCGAGCCGACCGTGGTGAACCTGTGGGCGAGCTGGTGCGGCCCGTGCCGGGAGGAGCTGCCGCTGGTGCAGGGGCTGGCCGACCGGGCCGGCGACCGGCTGGGCGTGGTGGGCGTCATCAGCCGGGACGGCGCGCCGCAGGCGGAGGCCTTCGCCGAGGAGGCCGGGGCGACCTTCCCCTCCGCGTTCGACGGCGACGGCGATCTGATGGCCGAGCTGGGCATCGGCGCGCTGCCCTACACCTACTTCCTGGATGCCGAGGGCGGGATCGCGCACGTCCAGGTCGGTCCGGTCCGGTCGGTCGACGAGCTGGTGGCGCTCGTCGCCGAGCACCTCGGGGTGCAGCTGTGACCGCCGCGCACCGGGCGGACGACGACGCCGGCCTGCCGGAGTTCCTGCGGCGGCTGATGGCCTCGGCGGGGGACCTCCCGCTGCGCCACCGCATGCAGGAGCGCACCGCCACCGCGCGCCGCTCGGCGGTGCTGGTGCTCTTCGGCGAGGGCCCGCACGGCCCCGACGTCCTGCTCATCGAGAAGTCCGCGCACCTGCGCACCCATGCCGGCCAGCCCGCGTTCCCCGGCGGCGGGGCCGACCCCGGCGACGACTACCCGGTCGGCACGGCGCTGCGCGAGGCGCAGGAGGAGGCGGGCGTCGACCCCGCCGGCGTGCGCGTGCTCGGCACGCTGCCGGAGCTGTTCCTCGGCCCCTCGGACAACCTCGTCGTCCCCGTGGTGGCGTGGTGGGACGAGCCGTCGGAGGTGGTCGTCGGCGACCCGCGGGAGGTCGCCCGCGTCGCGCGTGTGCCGCTGGCCGAGCTCGCCGACCCGGCCAACCGCTACCGGCTCAAGCACCCGGCCGGTTTCCTGGGCCCGGCGTTCGCCGTCGCGGACATGGAGGTCTGGGGGTTCACCGCGGGTGTGCTGGAGGCGATCCTCGAGGCGGCCGGGCTGGCGTTGCCGTGGGACGTCACCGACGTCCGGCCGATCGACCCGGAGAAGATCCGCCCCGGCCGCGTGCCCGGTTCGGTCGACGCGGGTGGGGCCGAGGACGCCGCCGCGCCGACGGTCGCCGATCACGGGCCGGGCGGTGCCGCGGCGCGTACGGTTCCCGGGCGATGAGCGAAGCCGGCCTGCCTCGGCGGCGCACGGCCCGGCGGGGCGCCGTGCTGGCCGCCGGTCTCGTGCTGTCCACGGTCGCCCTCGCCGGCTGCGGTGGGGACGACGGCCAGGGCGGGGGAGCCCCGTCCCCGCCGGCTGCGGCCGCGCCCGGTTCGGTGACCACGGCGCCCGACGGCGTCCAGGAGGTCACCATCGAGACGCCCGCGGGCTACGTGTTCAGCCCCGACGCGTTCACGGTGGCACCTGGACGGGTGCGCTTGACGGTGGTCAACACCGACGAGCAGATGGTGCACAACTTCCGCTTCACCCCGGGTGCCGGCCCGGCGGAGATCGAGGAGCAGATCCCGCTGCTGCAGGCGGGGGAGAGCAGCACCATCGAGTTCGAGGTCAGCGAGGCGGGCGACTACCCCTTCGACTGCAGCTTCCACATCCAGCTGGGCCAGGTCGGCACCATGACGGTCGCGGGGTGACCTGAGGCCGTGTCCCTCGTCGACCTCGTGATCATCGTCCTCGCGCTGGCCTTCGCCTTCTCCGGCTTCCGTCAGGGGTTGCTGGTCTCGGCCGCGTCCTTCCTCGGGTTCTTCGGCGGCGCGGTCGTCGGCGCGCAGCTGTCCGGGGCCGTCGCGGACAGCGTCGACGCCTCCCCGCTGGCCCGGGTGTTCGCCGCGCTGGTCGTCGTCCTGGCCGGCGCGCTGCTCGGGCAGCTCCTGGCCGGGGCGATCGGCCGGGCGGTGCGCAGCCGGGTGACCTGGGAGCCGGCCAAGGTGGTCGACTCCGTCGCCGGCGCCGCGCTGTCGGCCGTCGCCGTGCTGCTCGTGGCCTGGATGGTGGCCACCCCGCTGGCCACCGCCCCGTTCCCCGAGGTGGCCAGCCAGGTACGGCAGTCGGCGCTGGTCAAGGCGGTCGACGCGAGCGTCCCCGACGGCGTGCGGACGGTCTACGACCAGCTGCGGCAGGCGATCGAGCGGCGCGGGCTGCCCGACGTCCTCGACCCCCTGACCCCCACCGAGGTGCGCGACGTGCCGGCACCGGACCCCGCGCTGCGGGACAGCCCGGTGGTGGCGAGCGTGCAGGGGTCGGTCGTGCAGATCCGCGGCGTGGCCGGCTCCTGCTCCCGGCAGATCGACGGCTCCGGCTTCGTCTACGCGCCCGAGCGGGTGATGACCAATGCACACGTGCTGGCCGGGGTGGGCGAGCCGGTGGTCACCGCCGAGGGCGAGCAGTACGAGGCGGTCCCGGTGTTCGTGGATCCGGCGGTCGACGTCGCCGTCCTCGCCGTGCCGGGTCTGCCGCAGCTGCCGCTGACCTTCGCCGCCGATCCCGTGGACTTCGGCGCCGACGCCATCATCATGGGCTACCCCGGAGGCGGCGGGCTGTTCGTCGGGCCGGCGCGGGTCCGCGACCGCGGGGAGATCAGCGGGCCGGACTTCCGCGACGAGCGGACGGTCCGGCGCGACGTCTACGCGCTCTTCGGCGAGGTGCGGGCCGGTAACTCCGGCGGGCCGCTGTTCGACGGCACCGGGCAGGTGCTCGGGGTGGTCTTCGCCTCGGCGATCACCGATCCGACGACGGGCTACGCGCTGACCGCCCAGCAGGTCGCCCAGGCCGCGCAGGTCGGCCGGACGGCCACCGCCGCCGTCGACACCGGGCCGTGCGAATGACATCGAATCCGCGGAGCGCATTCGATGTCGTTCGGCCGGAGGCCGCCCCAGGGGTGTGACAGCCCGGCGGAGCCGGTCGGGTGCTGGAGACGAATCCGCGGAGCGCATTCGATGTCGTTCGGCCGGAGGCCGCCCCAGGGGTGTGACAGCCCGGCGGCCGCCCCGGGAGGTGCTCGACGGCCCGGCGCAGCCGGTCGGGTCCCCAGCGGAGCTGCGTGCGTCAGGTGGCCCAGGAGAGGAGGGCCTCGGTGACGCCGGCGGGCGCCTCCTCCTGCGGGAAGTGGCCGATCCCGGGCAGCTCCCGCAGCTCGTAGGCGCCGGCCACGTACCGGCCCGAGCCGGCCACGGTGGCGGGCAGCACGCAGGCGTCGGCGTCGCCGTGCAGCTGCAGCGTGGGTGCGGTGATCGGCGCGGACATCCTGCGGGCGAAGCGCAGCCCGTCGGGGCGCAGCTGGGAGCGGCCGGCCCACCGGAAGTACTCCATCGAGCCGTAGGCCGCCTGCGGGATGCGGGCCGCGGAGCGGTACCGGTCGACCGCCTCGGCGAAGTCGGTGGTGTGCGTCCAGCCCGGCCCGGACCAGCGGCGCATCAGGTCGGCCACCGGGTCGTCGTCGGCCCGGGTGAGCCGCCGCTCGGGCAGCCGCGGCAGCTGGGCGCCGAGGAAGTACCGGAACACGCGTCGCTGCGCGGGGTCGGCCATGCCGGCCCGCAGCCGCCGCGGGTGCGCCATGGAGAGGACGACGAGGCGGCGGACGCTGCGCGGGTGCAGGGCGGCCACCGTCCAGGCGACCAGCGCGCCCCAGTCGTGGCCGACCAGCACCGCGTCCCGCTCGCCCAGTGCGCGGACCAGCGCGGCGACGTCGTCGGCCGCCGTGGGCAGGTCGTAGCCGCGGGGCGGCTTGTCGCTGGCGCCGTAGCCGCGCAGGTCGGGGGCGACGGCGTGCAGGCCGGCCTCGGCGAGGGCGGGCAGCTGCGCGCGCCAGGTCCACCAGAACTGCGGGAAGCCGTGCAGGAGCACCACGAGGGGGCCGCTGCCGGCCTCGGCCACGTGCAGGCGCACGCCGTTGGCCGAGAGGTCCCGGTGCGACCACGGGCCCGGGAGCAGGACGCTGGTGGCGTCGGGCAGCTCCTCGCCGGGAGGGCTCACGTTCGCCGCGCGCGTCAGACCAGGTAGGTGTCGGGGTCGCGGCGCGTGACCTGCCCGCCTGGGCCGACGACCGGCAGGTCGCGGCGGCGTCGGCCCGGGGCCTCCCGGTGCATCACGTCCGGCAGCTCCTTGAGCGACTCGATCGTCCGCTCCGGCTTCTCGATCTTCTTGATGAAGCGCCGGCCCAGCAGGGCGGCGATCGCCGCGACGACCAGCAGTGCCACCCACACGATCAGGTAGGAGACCCACCGCGGGAGGCCCAGCGCGGTGAGCGCCTCGGCGACGGCGATGAAGAGGAAGAAGAACGAGAAGCCCGCGACGACGGCCGCGGCACCGAACGCCCCGGCGCCGATGCCGGCCTTCTTCGCCGACTTGCCCATCTCGGCCTTGGCCAGCTCGATCTCGCTGCGGATCAGCGTGGAGACGTCGGCCATCGCGCTCTGCACGAGGGTGCCGATCGAGGGCTCCTCGGCGCCGGCGGGCCGGCCGCCGGACGGGGTCGTGGATGCGCTGTGGGCCACGAGGGGCTCCTCCTCGGTCGGGCGGCGGCCGGCCGGCCACCGCGGTCTCTCTGCGGTGATCGTGCCGGATGCCCGCCGGCCGCGCGTCCCGGTGTCCCCCGACCGGAGTGCGGGAGCGCAGGTTTCCTGCACTCCCGCACTCCACTCAGTCTTCCGAGGACGACGCGGGGAGCTTCTCCTTGATGAGGTTCATGACCGAGGAGTCCGTCAGCGTCGTGACGTCGCCAAGCTCCCGGTTCTCCGCCACGTCCCGCAGCAGCCGCCGCATGATCTTGCCGGAGCGGGTCTTGGGCAGCTCCTGCACGACCATGATCTGGCGGGGCTTGGCGATGGGGCCGATGTCGCGGCCGACGTGGTTGCGCAGCGTCTGCACGAGGTCGTCCCCGGAGTCCGTGCCGCTCTCGCGGAGGATCACGAAGGCCACGATGCCCTGCCCGGTGGTCGGGTCGCTGGCCCCGACGACGGCGGCCTCGGCGACCGCGGGGTGGCCCACCAGCGAGGACTCCACCTCGGTCGTGGAGATGCGGTGGCCGGAGACGTTCATGACGTCGTCCACCCGGCCGAGCAGCCAGATGTCGCCGTCGGCGTCCTTCTTGGCGCCGTCCCCGGCGAAGTAGACCTCCGTGCCGAACCGCGACCAGTAGGTGTCGACGTAGCGGTCGTCGTCGCCCCAGATGGTGCGCAGCATCGACGGCCACGGGGCGGTGAGCACGAGCAGTCCGGTGGAGTCGTCGCCGAGCTCGTTGCCCTCGTCGTCGACGACCTTCGCGCTGATGCCGGGGAACGGCGTCTGCGCCGAGCCGGGCTTCAGCGCGGTCACGCCGGGCAGCGGGGTGATCATGTGCGCGCCGGTCTCGGTCTGCCACCACGTGTCCACGATCGGGCAGCGACCGCCGCCGATGTGCTCGTGGTACCAGAGCCACGCCTCGGGGTTGATCGGCTCGCCGACCGAGCCGAGCAGCCGCAGCGAGGTGAGGTCGAAGCCGGCCGGGATGTCCTCGCCCCACTTCATGAACGTCCGGATGACCGTCGGCGCGGTGTAGAGGATCGAGACGCGGTACTTCTCGACGAGCTCGAACCAGCGGCCGCGGTGCGGCGTCTCCGGCGTCCCCTCGTACATCACGCTGGTGGCCCGGTTGGCCAGCGGCCCGTAGACGATGTAGCTGTGGCCGGTCACCCAGCCGACGTCGGCCGCCGTCCAGTACACGTCGGTGTCGGGCTTCAGGTCGAAGGTGGCCCAGTGCGTGTAGGCGACCTGGGTGAGGTAGCCGCCGGAGGTGTGCAGGATGCCCTTCGGCTTCGCCGTCGTCCCCGACGTGTACATGATGTAGAGCGGGTGCTCGGCGTCGAACGCCTCCGGTTCGTGCTGGTCGGACTGCCGGTCGACGACGTCGTGCCACCACAGGTCGCGGCCCTCGGTCCAGTCGACGTCGGACTCGGTGCGGCGGACGACGAGCACGTTGCGCACCGCGGGGCTGCGGCCGACGGCGTCGTCCACCGCGGGCTTGAGGGCGCTGGGCGCACCGCGGCGGTAGCCGCCGTCGGCGGTGATCACCAGGACGGCGCCGGCGTCGTCCAGCCGGCTGGCCAGCGCGTCGGCGGAGAAGCCGCCGAAGACCACCATGTGGACGGCGCCGATGCGGGCGCAGGCGAGCATCGCGACGATGGTCTCGGGGATCATCGGCATGTAGATGGCGACCCGGTCACCGGCGGTCACGCCCAGCTCGGTCAGGGCGTTGGCCGCCTTGCAGACCTCGCGGGTGAGGTCGGCGTAGGTGAGGGTCCGGGTGTCGCCGGGCTCGCCCTCCCAGTGGTAGGCGACCTGGTCGCCGTGGCCGGCCTCGACGTGCCGGTCCAGGCAGTTGTAGGCGACGTTCAGCTTCCCGCCGACGAACCACTTCGCGAAGGGCGGGTTGCTCCAGTCGAGCACCTCGTCCCACTCCTGCGCCCACGTCAGCCGGCGGGCCTGGGTGGCCCAGAACGCCAGCCGGTCGCGCTCGGCCTCGGCGTAGGCGTCCGGGCCCACGTTGGCCCGGGCGGCCAGCTGCTCGGGCACCGCGAAGCGGCGGCCCTCCACCTCGGTCGACTCGCTCATCGATCCCTCCCTCTCGGCGGCGCGTGCTCCGGGGCACACCGTATGGCTCCGGGAGGTGCGGCGTCTCCCCGCTGCAGCGGTGCTGCAACGCCGCCGGTCAGACTGTGGGTGTGACGGACGGCGGGCAGGCGGCGGTGGCCGCCCGGGTGCCGGGTGCGGGGGCGCTCGGCCTGGTGGCCCCGCCGGTGGGCACCGCCGTGCCCGGTCTGCTGCTGGCCGACCCGGGGTGGACGGCGGAGCGCCTCGCCGAGCTCGGGGTCCGGTACCGCAGCGACGACCGCCGGGTCCTGGCCACCGTGTGGTGGTACTCGCTGTCGGCCGTCCTCGTGACGCCGCCGCTGGCCGGGCTGGCCACCGGCGTCCCGCTGTCGGTGCGGCTGCCCGACCTCTCGGTGACGCTCCTGGCCGGCGGCACCCCGGTGGCGGCGGTGTCGGCCGGCCGCGGCGGGGACGTCGCCGCGGACCTGCGGGAGACGCTGGGCGCGGTCGTCGGCGCGGTGGCGGAGGCCGGTGGGGTGCGGCCGGCGCCGCTGTGGGCGGTGGCCACCGACTCGATCGCCAACCGGCTGCTGGCGCTGGGGCGGGCGCTGGGCGACGTCGGCGCGGTCACCGCCCTGGCCGGGCCGCTGGCGGCGGCGGTGGGGGCGCCGCTGCCGCCGCCGCGCTACGTCGACGTCGGCCCGCGGGGGGTGCGCTTCACCCGGCGGGCCTCCTGCTGCCTGCTGTACCGGTTGCCGCACGAGGCGACCTGCACCTCGTGCCCGCGCCGCACCCCGTTCGAGCGCCAGGTGCTCCTCGAGGACGCCGCCGACCGCATCTGAGCGGAGGGGGGGGGGGGGGGGGGGGGGGGGGGGGGGGGGGGGGGCGGGGGGGGGGGGGGCGCCGCCCCCACTCCACCTCATGGCAGGAAGAGCATGGAGTCGCCGTACTCGTGCCACAGGTAGCGCCCGGCGACCGCGGCCGCGTAGCCCCGCGCGACGAGCTCCGCGCCGGCCACCGCCTCGAGCAGCCGCAGGTGCGAGGCCTCCGGCGCGTGCAGCCCGGTGACCAGGCCGGTCACCGCCCGGGCCGGCCGGTCGGGGCCCAGCACCAGGTCGGTCCAGCCGGTGGCCGGGCGGACGACGCCGTCCGGCCCCGTCGCCGACTCCAGCGCCCGGGTCACGGTGGTGCCGACGGCGACCACCCGACCGCCGGCCGCGCGGGTGGCGGTGACCGACCGGGCGGTGACCTCCGGGACCGCGAAGCGCTCCGGCGCCGGGGGCTCGTGCAGCTCCGGGCTGGACACCCCCGCGTGCAGCACGACCGGCACGACCGGCACCCCGCGGGCCACCAGCCGCACCAGCAGCCGGTCGGTGAACGGCCGGCCGGCGCTGGCGTTCTCCGCGCTGCCGGGCTCGGTGGCGTAGACGTTCTGCGCGTCGGCCAGCCGGACGGGGGCGCGCAGGTATCCGTAGGTGACCGGCCGGCCGTGCGCGGCGAGCACGGTGCGGGCGGGGACCGGCGGCTCGGGCAGGGCCCGCCACAGCCGGGAGCCGCGGTCGGGGTGCGGGTGGCCCGCGAGCAGCCGCAGCACGCCCCCGCCGGGCAGGTCCACGGTGCTGCCGGGCTCCGCGCCGAGGTCCGGGCCGTCGTTGCCGGGTCGGCGCAGCTCCACCACCCAGTCGCCGTCGTCCAGGGTGGTGGAGACGTGCAGCGGCGCCACCACGCCGTCCCGCCGCCGGACGTCGAGCCGGGCGGGCAGCGTCGCCGAGGTGTTCACCACGAGCAGGTCGCCCGGGGCCAGCAGGTCGGGCAGGTCGCGGAAGACGTGGTGGGTGGGGCCGCCGGGCCGGACGGCCATCAGCCGCACGCCGTCGCGGGGCAGGCCGCGGCGCTCCGGTGGCGCCGTCGCCTCGCTGCCGGGCGGCAGGGTGAACGCGGCGGTCACCGGGCCACCGCCGGCAGATCCGCGGCGCGGTACCGGCCGGAGGGGGCGTCGTCCTCCAGCAGCCGCAGCAGCGCCGGCACCACCGTCTCCGGAGCCGGCAGTCCCTCGTCCTCGGGCGCCGCGGCGCGGTGCATGTCGGTGGCCATGTCGCCGGGGTCGACCGCGTAGACCCGCAGACCCGGCTCCTCGGCCGCCAGGACGGCGGTGAGCCGGTCGAGCGCGGCCTTGCTCGCGCCGTAACCGCCCCAGCCGGGGTAGGCCTCGACGGCGGCGTCGCTGCTCACGTCGAGCACCGCGCCGCCGGCGGCGCGCAGCGCGGGCAGCACCGCCTGCACCAGGGCCAGCGGCGCCACCGCGTTGACCTCGAACAGCTGCCGCAGGTCGTCGGGGGCCAGGTCGGCGAGGTGGGGGAGCGGGACGGGGCCGAGGGCGCCGGCGTTGTTGACCAGGACGTCGAGCCGGTCGCCGGCCGCGGCCGCGAGCGCGGCCCGGTGCGCCGGATCGGCGACGTCCCCGGGGACGGCGGTGACCCGGCCGGGACGCGGCAGGGCGGCGACGACGGCGGCGAGCCGGGCGGCGTCGCGGCCGTCGACGACGAGGCGCCAGCCGCGGTCGGCCAGGGCGGCGGCCAGCGCGCGGCCCAGGCCGCGGGAGGCGCCGGTGACGAGTGCGGTGCGGATCTCCATGGCGGTACGGTCTTGCCTCAAGTCCACTCGAGGTCAAGAGGATGCCGACGTGGAACTCATGTCCATCGGCGAGGTCGCGGCCCGGTCGGGGGTGGCCGTCTCGGCGCTGCGCTACTACGAGGCCGAGGGGCTGGTCAGCTGCGAGCGGACGTCCGGCGGTGCCCGCCGCTTCCCGCGCTCGGTGCTGCGCCGGCTGGCGTTCGTCCGCGCGGCGCAGAACGTGGGCCTGTCCCTGCCGGAGATCCGCGCGGCACTGGCCACCCTCCCCGACGGGCGGACGCCGACGGCGCGGGACTGGGCGCGGTTGTCGCAGGGCTGGCGGGCACGGCTGGACGAGCAGATCGCCGCGCTGACCCAGCTGCGGGACGGGCTGACCGCCTGCATCGGCTGCGGCTGCCTGTCGCTGTCCCGGTGCGCGCTGTCCAACCCCGGCGACGCCGCCGCCGCGTACGGCACGGGGGCGCGCTGGCTGTCCCCGGCGCTGCGTCGCGTGCCGCCGGCCTCGAACAGCGGCCGCGCCCGCGGCGACGTGCGGATGCCGGGGGGTCCGGGGTAGGACCGGGGCGTCGACGCAGCAGGGGAGGCGCCATGACACCGATGCCCGCCGCCTTCATCGGGCACGGCAACCCGATGAACGCCCTGGAACGCAACCGGTACACCGAGGCCTGGCGGGCGTTCGGCCGCTCGGTGCCGCGGCCGCGCGCGGTGCTGGTGGTCTCGGCCCACTGGTACGTGCACGCCACGGCGGTGACCGCGATGCCGCGGCCGCGCACCATCCACGACTTCTTCGGCTTCCCGCCGGAGCTGTTCGACGTGGAGTACCCCGCGCCCGGCCTCCCCGAGCTGTACGAGCAGGTCGCCGACGTGGTGAAGCCGACCTGGGTGGGCGCCGACCTGGACAGCTGGGGCATCGACCACGGCGCCTGGTCGGTGCTGCGGCACGTGTTCCCCGACGCCGACGTCCCGGTCGTGCAGCTGTCGATCAACGCGCTGAAGCCCGCCGGCTACCACCTGCAGCTCGGTGCCGACCTCGCCCCGCTGCGGGAGGACGGCGTCCTCGTGGTGGCCAGCGGCAACGTCGTGCACAACCTCGGCGGGGTCAGCCGGGCGCTGCCCGACGCCGGCTTCGACTGGGCGCGGCGCTTCGACGAGGCCGCGCGCGAACTGATGCTCGACGACCCGTCCGCGGTCGGCCGGCTCGACGGGCACCGCGACTTCGACCTCGCCGTCCCGACACCCGACCACTTCCTGCCGCTGCTCTACCTGGCGGGCATGGCCGCGGCCACCGGGACGGCGGCGGAGGTGCTCGTCGACGGCTACGCGTACGGCTCGCTGTCGATGACCTCCTACACCGTCGGTGCCCGCGTGCCCGAGACCGGAGGGAGCGGTTTCGCAGCGCCGCTGCCGGAGGACCCGCCGGCCGACGGTGCCAACATCTAGCCCGCCGCGGCCGTCGGGTCGCCCGTCGGGTCGGCCGTCGCCGGCCGCGTGGCGTCGCTGATCCGCGGGAAGGGGCGGGTGGAGAAGACGACCTCCACCGGCAGCCGGAAGAACTCCGCGATCCGCAGCGCGAGGTGCAGGCTCGGGTTGTACTCGCCGCGCTCCAGGTAGCCGACGGTCTGGTAGTGGACGCCGAGCGCCTCGGCCAGGTCCCGCCGGCTCACGCCCTGCTCGGCGCGCAGCAGCGCGATCCGGTTGAACACCGCGTCGCCGCCACGGTCGGAACTCACCGGACCCACTGCAGCGCCGCCTCCCGCGCCGACTGCACCTGCGAGCCGGACTGGCGCCGGGCCATCCGCCGCAGGACCGCCGGGGTGACCAGCAGGCCGGCGACCGCCCAGGCCAGCAGCACCAGCACGGTCGGCAGCGTGCGCCAGGTGCCGGTGAGCTCGACGACGGCGGCGCTGTCGGGCAGGAAGGCCGAGCGCATGCCGATGCCGATCCAGTAGGTCGGGAACACCTGGGCGACCGCCTGCACCCAGCCCCACATCGCCTGGATCGGGACGAAGATCCCGGAGATCGCGGTGAGCAGGAGGATCGGCAGCATCCCCCACGTGCCGACCTTCTGCACGCTCGGCACCAGGGAGCCGATGACCATGCCGATCGGCAGCGTGGCGAGCAGGCCGAGGACGATCACCCACAGCACGGTGAGCCACCCCTGCGCGCCCCGGTCCATGACGCCGTCGAAGAGCAGGAAGCTCGGCACGAGGACGACCAGCAGCATGGGCAGCAGCCCGAGCGAGTGGTACAGCAGCTGCCCGGTCACGTAGCCCGGCATGCCGTGCGGCAGCGCCTTGTGCCGCAGCAGGGTGCCGTCCTCGCGCTCCATCGCCAGCGCGTACGCCGGGCCGATGATCACGCCGAAGGCCAGCAGCGCGGCCAGGACGCCGGGCAGCGTGTAGGCCACCAGCGGGACGGTCTCGCCCGCGGCGGTGATCTCGCCGTCCCGGTTGAACCACAGGTAGAGCAGCGTGCCGCCGCCCATGAACAGGTAGAAGCCCTGGTCCTGCGGGCTGCGGACGCTGAGCAGGAACTCCGTCCAGCCCCGCCGCACCCCCAGTCCGATCGCGTGCCGCGTCGCGTTCACCGGGTCACCTCCGCCAGCGCCGGGGCGGCCGTGCGGTCGCCGGACTCGAACGTCTGGACCATCGCCAGGTAGGTGTCCTCGAGGCTGGCCCGGCGTACCTCGAGGTCGGAGACCGCGTCCCCGTGCTGCTCGAACAGCCGGCGCACGAACGCCGTGGCGTCGTCGCTGGCGTGGACGAACCGCTGGCCGTCGCACGCCCAGCGCACCTCGGCCGTGCCCGCCACCCGGCGGGCCAGCTCGTCGGCGCTGCCGTCGGCGACGATCCGCCCGCCGGTGAGGATGAGGATGCGGTCGGCGAGCTTCTCGGCCTCGTCGAGGTCGTGCGTGGTCAGCAGGATCGTGGTGCCCTCCAGGTCGGCCAGCCGGTGCACCAGGTCGTGGAAGTCGCGGCGTGCCTGCGGGTCGAAGCCCGCGGTCGGCTCGTCGAGGAAGAGCAGCTCCGGGCGGCCGATGATGCCGACGGCGACGTCCAGCCGCCGTCGCTGGCCGCCGGACAGCGTGACGACCTTGCGGTCGGCGTGCTCGGTGAGGCCGACGACCGCGAGCAGGTCGTCCACCGGCCACGGCCGCGGGTGCTGCGCGGTGGCGTAGGGCGCGTAGTAGCCGCCGAGCTGGGTGAGCAGGCGGCGCGGCGTCCACCGTGCGTGGTCGCGCCAGGACTGGAGGACGACGCCGACGCGTGCCCGCCAGGCGTCGCCGGCGCTCGCCGGTTCCTCGCCGAGCACCCGGACGCGGCCGGCCGAGGGCAGGCGGAAGCCCTCGAGGATCTCGACCGTGGTCGTCTTGCCCGCGCCGTTCGGGCCCAGGAGGCAGACCACCTCGCCGGGCAGCACCCGGAAGTCGACGCCGGTCAGGACCTCGTGGGCGCCGTAGGTCATCCGCAGGTCCTGGACCTCGATCACGGCGCCGGGGGACGGCTGGGCAGGCAGCGTCATGCGGACCTCCGCGGGTCGCCGGTGCGATGCCGTCGATAGTAGGACTGCTACATCGGCAGCACCACTACCTCAGGCGGAGGACGTCGCCGTCCCGGCGCCGAGGGCGACGACCTCGCCCACGACCCACACCGCCGGCGGCCGGATCCCCTCCTCGGCCAGCGTGCCCGCCAGCCCGGCCAGGGTGGTCCGCACGACCCGCTGGCCCGGCGTCGAGCCGTCGGCGACGACGGCGACCGGGGTGCCGGGCGCCCGGCCGTGCTCCACGAGGGTGGCGGCGATCTGCGGGGCGGTGTCCACGCCCATGAGCACGACGAGCGTGCCGCGCAGCCGGCCCAGCGCCGCCCAGTCGACCAGGGAGGCCGGGTGGCCCGGCGGCACGTGCCCGGAGACGACGACGAACTCGTGGGTGAGCCCGCGGTGGGTGACCGGGATCCCGGCCAGCGCCGGGACGCCGATCGCCGACGTCACGCCCGGCACGACCTCGACCGGCACCCCCGCGGCGACGCAGGCCTCGACCTCCTCCATGCCGCGGCCGAAGACGAACGGGTCGCCGCCCTTCAGCCGCACCACCCGCTTGCCGGCCAGGGCCCGCTCGACGAGCAGCTCGTTGATCTGCTCCTGGGCCATGTACCGGCCGCGGGGGAGCTTGGCGGCGTCGATCACCTCGACGTCGGGTGGCAGCGAGGCCAGCAGCGACTGCGGCGCGAGGTGGTCGGCGACCACGACGTCGGCCTGGGCCACGGCGTTGCGGCCGCGGACGGTGATGAGCTCGGGGTCCCCGGGGCCCCCGCCGACGAGGACGACGGTGCCGGCGGGCTGCCCGTCGGTGGCCCGCCGTGCCGTGTCGCGGAGGCTCCCGTCGGACAGGCCGGCGAGGACGGCGTCCCGGACGCCGACGGCCCGCTGCGGGTCGCCGCCCCCGTGCACGCCGATCACCAGATCGCCGTGCCGGCCCACGGCGGGGGTCCACACGCTGGAGGCGGCCCGGTCGTCGGCGCGCGCGCAGAAGATGCGCGCCGCCTCGGCCTCGGCGGCCACCGCGGCGTTCACCTCGCGGTCGTCGGTGGCGGCCACCGCGTACCAGGCACCGGCGAGGTCGCCCCGCTCGTACCGGCGCGGGAGCCAGGTGACCTGGCCGGGGGCGACCAGCGCCTCCAGCGCCGGGGTGACCTCCGGGCTGACCAGGACGACGTCGGCGCGGGCGGCCAGCAGCCCGGCCACCCGCCGGTGGGCGACCTGGCCGCCGCCGACGACGACGACGCGGCGACCGAGCAGCCGCAGGCCGACCGGGTAGACCACACCGGTGCTCGGGTGGACGGGGGTCTCGGGCATCAGTGCTTCTCGGTCACGCCGGCGGAGTCGAAGGTCGCCACGTCCTGCAGCGCCCGCGCGGCGGAGGCCACCAGCGGCAGCGCCAGCAGCGCGCCGGTGCCCTCGCCCAGCCGCAGGTCCAGGCCCAGCAGCGGCCGCAGGTCCAGGGCCTGCAGGGCGAGCGCGTGCCCCGGCTCGGCGGAGCTGTGCCCGGCCAGCGCGTACTGCAGCGCCGTCGGGCAGAGGGCGGCGGCGACGAGGGCGGCCGAGCCGGCGATGACGCCGTCGAGGAGCACCGGGACCCGCGCGGCGGCGGCGCCCAGGACGAAGCCGGCGATCGCGGCGTGCTCCAGCCCGCCCACCTCGGCGAGGGCGGCCAGCGCCTGCTCCGGCGTCGCCGGGCGCCCGGGGAGCCGGCCGACCGCGCGCTCGACGACGGCGACCTTGCGGGCCAGGGTCGGGTCGTCGACACCGGTGCCCCGGCCGGTCGCCGTAACCGCGGGCGCGCCGGTGAACGCGCAGACCAGCGCCGCGGACGCGGTGGTGTTGGCGATGCCCATGTCGCCGGTCACCAGGCAGGCGTGCTCGGCGGCCATCACGGTGGCGACGTGGATGCCGGTCTCCACCGCGCGGCGGGCCTCGTCGAGGGTCATGGCCGGGCCGACGGCGAGGTCGGCGGTACCGGGGCGGACCTTGCGGGCGACCAGCCCGTCGGCGGGCTCCAGCGGCGTGGCCACCCCGACGTCCACCACCACGACGTCGGCACCGAGCTGCGCGGCGAAGGCGTTGACCACCGCGCCGCCGGCCAGGAAGTTGGCGACCATCTGCGCGGTCACCTCCTGCGGCCACGGCGTGACGCCCTGGGCGTGCACGCCGTGGTCGGCGGCGAAGACCGCGACCCCGGCCGGCGCGGGCAGCGGCGCGGGGCACGCCCCGGCGATCCCGGCCAGCTGCGCGGCGACGTCCTCGAGCACCCCCAGCGAGCCCGGCGGCTTGGTCATGCGGTCCAGCCGCTCGCGGGCGGCGCGCTCGGCGGCGGCGTCCCGCGGGGAGACGGCGGCGATCGTCTCGCCCAGCAGCGTGCCGGGGAACGGGGTCGGGTCGGTGGTCAGCGGATCTCCTCCGGGACAGGGGGTGCGGTCCGCGACGGCGGGGACGGGACACCCAGGATCGCAGCGAGGTCTCCCGCGAACGCACGGGAGGTCCCCGGGTCGCGGACGGCGACCCGCAGGTGGTCGGCGTCCAGGCCGGGGAAGGTGTCGCCGCGGCGGACCGCCCAGCCGCGGTCCCGCAGCTGCGCGCGCACCCGCGGGCCGTCGGGGACGTGCAGCAGCACGAACGACGAGCGGGGCGCGGCGACCACCCGGGCGCCGGCCGGCAGGGCGGCCAGCAGCACCTCCCGGTGCGCGGCCAGCTCGACGGCGGCGGCGCGGGCCTCGGCGCGGGCGGCCGGCGTGGTGCACGCGGCCAGCGCGGCCAGGGCGGGGGTGGAGACCGGCCAGTGCGGCTGTGCGGCGGCCAGCGCGGCGACCAGGCCGGCCGGGCCCAGCGCGTAGCCGACCCGCAGGCCGGCCAGCCCCCAGGTCTTGGTCAGGCTGCGGACGACCAGCAGCCCGGGCAGGTCCCGCCGGCCCGCCAGCGACCCGGGCTCGCCGGGAACCGTGTCGGCGAACGCCTCGTCGACCACCAGCACCCGGCCGGGACGGGCCAGCGCGGCGACGTCGTCCGCCGGGTGCAGCACCGAGGTGGGGTTGGTCGGGTTGCCCAGCACGACCAGATCGGCGTCGGCGGGAACAGCGGCCGGGTCGAGCCGGTAGCCCGGCGCGTCGAGGACCAGCCGCTCCACCGGGTGCCCGGCGGCCCGCAGGGCGGCCTCCGGTTCGGTGAACGACGGGTGGACGACGACGGCGCGGCGCGGCGCGAGCGCCCGGGCGGCCAGCACGAACACCTCGGCGGCCCCCGCGGCCGGCAGCACCTCCTCCGGCGGGCGGCCGTGCGCGGCGGCGACGGCGGCACGGGCGGGGCCGGCGTCGGGATAGGCCGCGGCGTCGTCCAGCGCGCGGTGCAGCACCTCGCGCAGCCAGGCCGGCGGGGTGCCGGAGCGGACGTTGACCGCCAGGTCGACGAGCCCCGGGGCGAGCTCGGCGTCCCCGTGGAAGTCCAGGGTCACGAGGCCACCGCCACCGTGACCCGGCCGAGCACCGTGCGGCCCACGAGCAGCCGGCCGCCCCCGAGCAGCGCCGCCGCCTCCGCGACCGACGGCGTCCCGACCGCCGCGGCGACCCGTGCCGAGACGGTCTCGACCGGCACGCGGGCCAGCTCCGCGGCCGGGTGACCGGTCAGCGGCCAGCCGCGGGCGGCCGCGGCCGCGGCGATCCCCGGCTCGGCGGCCCGCACGTCGAGGGTGGCCAGCCGCACGTCCGACGCGCCGGGCGGCAGCACCGCGTCGACCGCGGCGAGCACCTCCTCGGCGCTGACGCCGGGGCGCGCGCCGATACCGACCCGGCAGGGTCGGCGGCGGCGGCTCTCGGGCTCGGTCACGTGACCACGCCCGGCCGGTCGGGGAGCGCGGCGAGCAGCCCGGCGACGTCGCGGGGGAGGGCCCCGCCGGGGAGCAGCCCGAGCTCCTGCAGCCGCGCGCCGACGGTGAGCGCCCACGGGCGGTCGAGCCGGGCGCGGGCCAGCAGGCCGCCGTCGCCGAGCACGGTCGCCGGGTCGCCCTGCACCACCCGCCGGTCCACCACGACGGCGACCTCGTCGGCCCAGCGCAGCGCGAGGTCGACGTCGTGGGTGCTCATGACCACCGTGGTCCCCGTGGCCTGCAGCCGGGCCAGCGCCGCGAGGGCCTCGGCGACGGCGGAGGGGTCGAGGCCGGCGGTCGGCTCGTCCAGCAGCAGCACGCACGGGCGCATCGCCACGGCGCCGGCGATGGCCACCCGCTTGCGCTCGCCGTAGGAGAGCTGGTGGGTCGGACGGGCGGCGAGGCCGTCGACGGCGAGCAGCGCCAGCGCCTCGGCGACCCGCGCGCGGACGGCGTCCTCGTCGAGCCCGAGGTTGAGCGGCCCGAACGAGACGTCCTGGGCGACCGACGCGCTGAACAGCTGGTCGTCGGGGTCCTGCAGGACCAGCTGCACCTCCTGGCGGTGGGCCCGCAGCCCGCGGCGGGTGTGCCGCAGCTCGTGGCCGTCCAGGCGGACCGTGCCGGCGGAGGGCTCCAGCGCGCCGGACAGGCAGCGCAGCAACGTCGTCTTGCCCGAGCCGTTGGCGCCGAGCAGGGCCAGGCGGCGTCCGGCGGGCACGGTCAGCGACGCGCCGTCGAGCACCCGGCGGCCGCGCTCGTAGCCGACGACCAGCCCGTCGGCGGCCAGGGACCGGTGACTCATCGGTGCGACCTCATGCGACCGCCAGCGAGGCCGACACGATGCCGGCGAGGCCGAGCACCGAGCAGACCACGAACGCGCGGGACGACGGCAGCACATCCGGCAGCACCCGCAGGCCGCTCTCCAGCCCGCGGCCGGCCAGACCCTCCTGCATGCGGCGGGCGCGGTCCCAGGACCGGGTCAGCACCGCGGCCGCCAGCAGCCCCGACGAGCGCCACGACCGCCGCCACGTCGAGTGGCCCATGCGCGCGGTCTGCGCCTCCCGGATGGTGTGCAGGCTCTCCAGCAGCACGAACAGCAGGCGGTAGACCACCCCCGCCACCTCCACCACGGCCGCCGGCACCCGCAGCCGCTGCAGCGCGGGGAGCAGGTCGGCCATCGGTGTGGTGGTGGCCAGCAGCATCATCGCCGCGCCGCCGGCGAGCGCGTGCCCGACCAGCGAGCCGGCGCGGGTGGCGGCATCGGGCGCCCAGCCGAGCCCGCCGTCGAGGGAGACCACCGCGGTGAGCGCGCCGACGGCGACGAACGCCAGCGGCCAGCGCACCGCGCGCGCGAAGGTGGCGGCCGGCACCCGGGCCGGGCCCAGCGCCAGGACGACGGCGACGGCGGCCACCAGCACGCTGCCCGGCCAGGCCGGCAGCACGAGCGCGCAGACGACCAGGCCGACGCAGAGGAGCAGCTTGTCGCCGGGAGAGCGGCGGCGCCACGCGCTGGCCCAGGCGGCGTCGTCGACGGCCAGGCCGGTCACGGTGTGCCGGTGGGTTCCTGGGTCGGGACCGGGGAGCGGCGGCCGCGGAGCCGCCCGAGCACGTAGCCCAGCACCCCGCCACCGAGGCCGGCCTGCAGGGCGAACAAGCCCGACTCGGTCTCGCCCGCGGGGCTGAAGAAGGACTCGAACCAGGGCTCGTAGCCCTCGGCCTCGAGTTCCTCGGTGACCTGGCCGTCGGCCCCGCCGTACTCGGCGCCGGGGTCGATCACCAGCGGGATCGCGAAGATCGCGACGACGGCGACGACGATGAGGGCGTTGACCCAGGTGGAGCGCTTCACGCGGGGCTCCCGGTCGTGGTGGCGGTGGTGGCCGGCGGAGCGGGGCGCAGCACGCCGAGCCGCTCGAGCTCGGGGCGGGCGTTGCGGGTCAGCACGCGGAACAGCAGGACGCCGAGCAGCCCCTCGCCGATGGCCAGCGGGATCTGGGTGAGCGCGAAGACGCCGAGGAACTTCGCCAGTGCGCCGACGAAGCCGCTGGTGGCGTCGGGGAACGCCAGCGCCAGCTGCAGCGACGTCGTCAGGTAGGTCGCCAGGTCGGCGAGGGCGACGCCGACGAACACCGCCGGCAGCAGGCCGGCGCCCGCGGCGCGGGTGGCCCGGTAGGCGCCGTACCCCGCCCACGGGCCGACGACGGCGAAGGCGACGGCGTTCGCGCCGAGCGTGGTCAGCCCGCCGTGCGCGAGCAGCAGGGCCTGGAACAGCAGCACGACCGTGCCCAGCAGCGCCATGACCGGTGGCCGGAAGAGGATCGCGCCCACGCCGGTGCCGGTCGGGTGGCTCGAGCTGCCGGTGACCGAGGGCAGCTTGATCGCGCTCAGCACCAGGGTGAACGCCCCGGCCGCGCCGAGCAGCAGGGTCGACTCGGGGTTCTCGCGCACCTCCTTGACGACGGCGCGGGCACCGTGGACGACGAAGGGTGCCGCGGCGATCGTCCAGGCGATGGCGTGCGGCGCGGGGAGGAACCCCTCAGCGATGTGCATGGTGCTCCGATCGGTCGATCGCGCGTGCGGTCCGGGAGGCGGCCGCGCAGGAGGCGACGAAACGGGCGGCGAGCTGCGGGCTGCCGGCCCAGTGCAGGTGCAGGTAGGACGCGTGCACGGACCCGGTCGCGAAGCCCTCGGCGGTGGCGCCGTCCGGCCCCGACCACTGCCAGGCAGGGGTCGCGCCGGCGCCGGGGGTCGCGGTGGTCCGGTGGAACTCGTGGCCGCGCACCCGGGTGCCGGCGGGGGCCAGCACGGAGTCGGCCGGGGCGACGGCCGCGCGGTAGCCCAGGGTCAGCCGCGGCGCCATCGCCGTGACCGCGTCCAGCACGCCGCACATCGGGTGCCCGTCGAGCTCACGGGCCAGGTAGAGCAGGCCGGCGCACTCGGCGGCCACCGGTCCGCCGCGGGCGGCGAGCGCGGAGACCTCGGCGCGCAGTGCGGCGTTGGCCGACAGCTCCGCGGCGTAGACTTCGGGGAACCCACCACCGACGACGAGGCCGGCGGTGCCCTCGGGCAGCGCCTCGTCCCGCAGCGGGTCGACGGTCACCACCTCGGCGCCGGCCGCGGCGAGCAGCTCGGCGTTCTCCGCGTAGCCGAACGTGAAGGCCGGGCCACCGGCCACCGCGATCCGCGGCCGGCCGGGCACCCGCTCCACCTCGGTGGCCGGGTCCCAGGGGACGGCGGTGAGCTCCGGCGCCGTCCGGGCCAGGGCGAGCACGGCGTCCAGGTCGACCCCGGCCGCGACGACCTCGCCGAGCCGGCGGACCGTGGCCAGCGCCTCGGCCGCCCGCTCGGCGGCGGGCACCAGGCCGAGGTGCCGCGACGGGGTGCCGGCGGCGTCGGTCCGCGGGACCGCACCCAGGACGGGGACCCCGGCGGCGTCGAGCGCCTCGCGCAGGATGGCCTCGTGCCGGGGGCTGCCCACCCGGTTGAGCACGACGCCGCCCAGCCGCACCGTGGGGTCGAAGGTCGCGAAGCCGTGCACCAGCGCCGCCACGCTCTGGGCCTGGGCGCTCGCGTCGACGACGAGCACCACCGGCGCCCGCAGCAGCCCGGCGACCTGCGCGGTGGAGCCGAAGCCCGCGGGCACGTGCGGGTGGCTGGCGCCGTCGAACAGCCCCATGACGCCCTCGACCACGGCGACGTCCGCCCCGCGCGAGCCGTGCAGGAACAGCGGGGCGATCCGCTCCTCGCCGGCCAGCCACGGGTCGAGGTTGCGGCCCGGGCGCCCGGCGGCCAGGCCCGCGTAGCCGGGGTCGATGTAGTCGGGACCGACCTTGTGCGGGCTCACCGTCAGCCCGCGCGCGGTCAGCGCCGCGACCAGCCCGGTCGTGACCGACGTCTTGCCCGCACCGCTGGTGGGGGCCGCGACCACGAGTCTGGGGACCCGGCCCGCCCCGCTCACCACGGCGTCCTCCCCCTGTTGATCATCGTCAGGTGGTCGTCCGACACGCCGGCGGGTCCAGCCACCCGCCGATGATCGCGGCCGAGGGAGCCCGGCGCGCTCACCACTCGATCCCCCGCTGGCCCTTCTGGCCGGCGTCCATCGGGTGCTTGACCTTGGTCATCTCGACGACCAGGTCGGCGGCCTCGACCAGCGCGGGGGGCGCGTCGCGGCCGGTGATGACGACGTGCTGGGTGCCGGGGCGGTCCGTGAGCGTCTGCACCACGTCGTCGACGTCCACCCAGCCCCACTTGAGCGGGTAGGTGAACTCGTCGAGCACGTAGAAACGGTGCGCCTCGGCGGCGAGGTCGCGCTTGATCTGCGCCCAGCCCTCGGCGGCATCGGCGGCGTGGTCGACGTCGGTGCCCTGCCGCCGCGACCAGCTCCAGCCGCTGCCCATCTTGTGCCAGACCACCGGCCCGCCCTCGCCGGTCTGCTCGTGCAGCCTGCCCAGCGCGGTGAGCGCGTTCTCCTCGCCCACGCGCCACTTGGCGCTCTTGACGAACTGGTAGACCGCGACCGGCCAGCCCTGGTTCCACGCCCGCATGGCCATGCCGAACGCGGCGGTGGACTTGCCCTTCATCACGCCGGTGTGCACGACCAGCAGCGGCCGGTTGCGGCGCTGCCGGGTCGTCAGCCCGTCGTCCGGCGTGACGGCGACCTTTCCCTGGGGCACGTCAGGCCGCCTCTCGCACGGCGCGGACGGTGCCGGCCAGGGTGTCGGCGGCCAGCTCCTCCAGCCGCAGGGTCTGCGCGCCGAGGTGGACGCCGAGCCGCGCGGCGAGCCCGAGCCGGACCGGCCCGGCCTCGCAGTCGACGACGACGCTCGCCGTCCCGGTCGCGGCGAGCAGCTGCGCCGCCCGGGCGGCCTGCCCGAGGGCGTCGGTCCCGCGGGCGGCGGTCGCCCGCCCGTCGGTGACGACGACGAGCAGCGGACGGCGCTGCGGCTCGCGCACCCGCTCGACCCGCAGCACCTCGTGCGCGCGCAGCAGCCCGGCGGCCAGCGGGGTGCGGCCACCGGTGGGCAGGTCGCGCAGCCGGGCGGCGGCGGCCTCGACCGACCAGGTGGGCGGCAGGGCGAGCTCGGCGTCCCCGCCGCGGAAGGTGACCAGCCCGACCTTGTCGCGCCGCTGGTAGGCGTCCAGCAGCAGCGAGAGGACGGCGCCCTTGACCGCGCCCATGCGGGCCCGCGACCCCATCGAGCCGCTGGCGTCGACGACGAAGAGCACGAGGTTGCCCTCGCGGCCCTCGAGCGTGGCCTGGCGCAGGTCCTCCCGGGCCAGGCGCAGGCCCGGGCCGCTGCGACCGCGGGCGGCCTGGTGCGGGGCGGCGGCGAGCACCGTGTCGACCAGGTGCAGCCGGCTGACAGCCCCGGCCGGCCGGACCGAGCCGACGACCCGGCCGCGCTCGGACCGTGCCCGCGACCGCCGGCCGGCCGCGCCCGCGCCGATGCCGGGCACCTCGAGCCGGCGGGTGCGGAACGGGTCGGCCGCCTCGACCGCGGCCCGCTCGGGCGCCGGAGCGGAGTCCCCGCCGCCGTCCCCGCCGGAGTGGCCACTTCGGTGGTCCTCCGGGCCGGCGTCCCCGCCGGAGTGGCCACTTCGGTGGTCCTCCGGGCCGGCGCCGTCGCCGTCGCCGTCGCCGTCGGGATCGGGGTCGGGGTCGGTCGGGTCCTGCGGGTCGGGATCGGGGTCGTCGGGGCGGGCGTCGGACAGCGCCCGGTCCAGGGTGTCCTCGTCGAGGCCGGGCGCGTCGAAGGGGTTGCGCCGCCGGCGGTGCGGGAGGGCCAGGCGGGCGGCGACCCGGACGTCGTCCTCGGTGACGGCGTCCCGGCCGCTCCACGCGGCGTGCGCGATCGCGGCGCGGGCGGTGACCAGATCGGCGCGCAACCCGTCGACGTCGAAGGCGGCGCAGACCGAGGTCACCTGGCGCAGCGCGTCGTCCCCGAGGACGACGTGCGGCAGGCGGGCCCGCGCGTCGGCGATCCGGGTGGCCAGGTCCGCCTCGTCGACGGCCCAGGCGTCGGCGAAGCCGGCCGGGTCGGCGTCGGCGGCGAACCGACGGCGGACCACCTCCGCGCGCTCGGCCGGATCGCGCGGGGCGGCGACCTCGACGGTCAGCCCGAACCGGTCGAGCAGCTGGGGGCGGAGCTCGCCCTCCTCCGGGTTCATGGTGCCGACCAGGAGGAACCGCGCCGCGTGCCGCACGGAGACGCCCTCGCGCTCGACGTAGGCGGTGCCCATGGCCGCGGCGTCGAGCAGCAGGTCGACCAGGTGGTCGTGCAGGAGGTTGACCTCGTCGACGTAGAGGACGCCGCGGTGGGCGGCGGCCAGCAGGCCGGGCTCGAAGGCCTTGACCCCCTCGGTCAGCGCACGCTCGAGGTCCAGGGACCCGACGACGCGGTCCTCCGAGGCCCCCACCGGCAGCTCGACGAGCCGGGCCGGGCGGGTGCTCGCCGGGGTGCCGGGGTCGTGCGGGCCGTCGGGGCAGGCCGGGTCGGGGGCGCCGGGGTCGCAGGCGAAGCGGCAACCGGCGACGACGCCGACCGGCGGCAGCACGGCGGTGAGGGCGCGCACCGCCGTCGACTTCGCCGTGCCCTTCTCGCCGCGGACGAGCACCCCGCCGACGGCGGGGGAGACGGCGTTGAGCAGCAGCGCAAGCCGCATGTCGGCCATGCCGACGACGGCGCTGAAGGGGAAGGTCATGACGCGGGGAACCGCATCGCAGTGGTCCTCTCCCCGGGTGTCCACGCCCGGAGGTGGCAGGGACGACGGCGGGAGTCTCCTGGCTCCCGGATCAGCGCCCGGCCCCGGCCTTCCCGCCCCGGAGGGCAGTGGCACGCGAGGGGGTCGGACTCCCCGGTCACAGTGGCGGGACCGCGCCGGAGTCGCACCGGGCTTCCTCCACTGCCGTCGCTGTGGCGCCGTCATCTCACCACGGGGACCCGGCGCGCCGACAGGCAGGCCGTGACTTGACGGAGTGGAAAGCGAGGGGGCACTCTTTCCGACATGGAAAGCAACGGGATCGACCGCGAGACCGCCGCCGCCCAGCTGGCGGTGCTGCGGGCCGACCGCGTGGCGCTGGCCGAGCGGGTCCGGGCGCCGTGGTGGTACGACCTCGCGCTCGGCCTGCTGCTGTTCGGCTTCCTGGCCTCCTACGCCCTCGACTCGCTGTGGGTCACCTTCCCGGCGCTGGTCGTCTTCGCGGCCGGCCTCGGCGCCCTGGTGTCGGCCTACCGGCGGATCACCGGCATCTGGGTGACCGTGACCTGGGGCGCCCTGGCCGCGTGGGGCGCGGTGGCCGTGCCCGTCCTCGTCGCGGCGTTCGTGCTGGCGGAGGGGTACGACCAGCGCTGGGCCATGGTGGTCGCGGGCGCCGTGCTGGGGGTCGCCGTCGTCGTCTTCGGCCGGGTCTGGAGCCGCAGGCTCGCCGCCGAGCTGCGGACGTCGCTGTGACGGGCGCGCACGCCGCGACGGTCCCGCGCTTCGACCCGGTCATCCACCCGCCGCCCAGGCTGCAGATCTGCGGCCTGCTGGCGGCCGTCGACACGATGGAGTTCGCCGCCGTGCGCGATCGGGTGGGGGTGAGCGACTCCGTCCTCTCCAAGCACGTCCGGCAGCTCGAGGAGGCCGGCTACGTGCGGGTGTCGAAGGCGACGATCGCCTCCCGGCAGCGGACCAGCCTGTCGCTCACGGTGGCCGGCCGGCGGGCCTTCGGCGCGCACGTCGCCGAGCTGCGCCGCATCACCGGGGGGTGAGCGCCCGCCTCGCCGACGTCCTGCTCGTGGCGGCGGCGGCGGTGGGTGCCGCCGTCGTCCTCGGGTTGCTGGGCCTGCCGTCGCCGGCGTTGTTCGGTGGGCTGGTCGTGGGCCTGGTCCGTGGCCTGGCCGGCCGCCGGCGGCTGGCGCTCCCGCGGCCCGCCGTCGTGGCCGCGCAGGCCGCCCTCGGCGTCTCGATCGGCTCGCTCGTCGACCCGGCCACCCTCGCCGCGCTCGGGGAGGACTGGCTGCCAGTCCTGCTCGTGGTGCTCGGGACGCTGGCGCTGAGCGTGGTCGCGGGCCTCCTGCTGCGGCTGCTGCCGGGGATCAGCCCGGTGACCGGCGCCTTCGCCATGATCGCCGGCGGCGCCTCCGGCATCACCGCGATGGCCCGCGACCTCGGTGCCGACGACCGGATGGTCGCCGTCCTGCAGTACCTGCGCGTCCTGCTCATCGTCGCGCTGATGCCCGTGGTGGCGACGGCGGCGTACGGCGCCTCCCCGGGTGCGGCTCCCGTCGTGGCGGACGGCGGGGGGCCCGGCTGGCCGCTCGGGCTGGTGTTCACCGCCGGCTGCGCGGTGGCCGGGTTCCTCCTGGCCCGGTTGCTGCACGTGCCGGTGCCCGCGCTGCTCGGCCCGCTCGTGGTGGCCGCCGCGCTGGACCTGTCCGGTCTGTCCGGAGGAGCGGAGGTGCCCGCGCCGGTGGGTGCGGCCGCCTTCGTGGTGATCGGCCTCAACGTCGGCGTCACCATGGACCGGGCCGGGCTGCGCACCATCGGCCGGGCGCTGCCGGTGGCGCTGGCCGTCATCGTCGGCCTCGTGGTCGCCTGCGCCGGGCTGGGTGCGGTGCTGGCCGCGGCCACCGGTGCCGGCGAGCTCGACGCCTACCTCGCCACGACGCCCGGCGGGCTCTACGCCGTCCTGGCGACGGCGACCGGGAGCGGTGCGGACGCGACGTTCGTGCTCGCCGTCCAGGTGCTGCGGCTGTTCGTGATGCTGGGCGCGGCGCCGCTGATCGCCCGCCGGCTGCGCCCGCGCCCCGGGTGAGCCCCCGCCCCGGCGGTGTGGACGGACCCCGGCGGGGGCGGAGCGCGCCTACCCTCGACCGGGTGCCCGACGAGCGGAGGGGGAGCGAGCTGTCCGAGCAGGTGGAGGCCGACGACACCGTGCTGCTGTTCGTCGGTGGCCCGCTGGACGGCCGCGTCGAGGTGCGCCCGGCGCGGCACGGCGACCCGCTGCCCACGGTGACCCACGTGCACCTGCACGACGGGCCCAAGGTCGTCAGCCGCTACGACCTGCAGGAGCTGCCCGGCGCGGCCGGCGTCTACCACCTGCGCCCGCCGGCCCGACCCCGCAGCCGGGACGAGGCCGCACGCGGTCGCGAGGACTCCGCCGGCTGAGCCG
The DNA here is from genome assembly GCF_046233715.1 of Trujillonella humicola. NCBI lineage: Bacteria > Bacillati > Actinomycetota > Actinomycetes > Geodermatophilales > Geodermatophilaceae > Trujillonella > Trujillonella humicola. Next base: position 38,113 of record NZ_JBJNRJ010000025.1, read on the forward strand.
GGGCGGCGGACGACGTGGCCACTCCTACTGCCGTGTTGACTTCCTAATGGTTTTAGGTCGATGCTGGGGGGCATGACCGAGGCCGCGCCCCTCGACCGCCGGCAGCGCCGGCGGCGGGAGACGATCGAGCAGGTGCTCGACGTCGCCGCCGAGGTGATGGCCGAGCAGGGCGTCGCCGGGCTGACGCTGGGCGAGGTCGCCCGGCGCATGGGGATCCGCCCACCGTCGCTGTACGTCTACTTCGACGGGAAGAACGCCCTCTACGACGCGCTGTTCGAACGCGGCTGGCGGCTGCTCCTCGAGGCGATGGCGTCGCTGCCGCCGCCCACCGGGGAGGACGCCGCCGCCGAGGTCCGGCGCTTCGGCGGCGCCTTCGTCCGCTGGGCCGTCGAGCACCCCGCGTACGCGCCGCTGATGTTCTGGCGGCCGGTACCCGGCTTCACGCCCTCGGCCGGGGCCTATGCCCCGGCCGTCGAGATGGCGCTGCGGGGACGGGCGTTCGTCCGCATGCTGCGCGACGGCGGAGCGCTGGCGGCCGACACCGACGTCGACCTCGCCTTCCGGACCTGGACCGCGGTCGTCGTCGGGGTCATCAGCCAGCAGCTGTCCAACGCGCCGGACGAGCCGTTCGAGACCGGGGCGTTCACCGTCGTGCTCCCGCACGTCCTGGCGATGTGGCTCGCCCACCACAGCGCCCGGGGAGTTCCGTCGTCCGACTGAGAGGCCGCCGCCGTGACCACGAGTTCCGCCGTCCGTCCCCCCGCCGCTCTGCGCGCCGCGGCGATCCCCCGCGACGCCGCGCTCCGGCTGGCGGCCACCGAGTACACCCGCTTCGCCGCGTTGCTGGCGGCTCTGGAGCCCGACGAGTGGACCCGCCCGACCGACTGCACCGGGTGGGACGTCCGGGCCATGAGCGCCCACGTGCTCGGCATGGCCCGGATGGTGGCCTCGCCGCTGCAGTTCGTCCGGCAGAACGCGATCACCGCGCGCTCGGGTGGCGGCATCGACGCGCTGACGGCGCTGCAGGTCCGCGACTCCGCGGAGCTCTCGACGGCGGAGCTGGCCGATCGCACGGCCGCCGTGGGCCCCGCCGCCGTCCGCGGCAGGCGCCGGCTGGCGCGCGTCCTGGGCCGGCTGCCGCTCCTCGAGCGGCAGGTGGTCGGCGAGGAGCGCGAGTGGTGGTCCTTCGGCTTCCTGTTCGACGTGATCCTCACCCGGGACACGTGGATGCACCGGGTCGACGTCTGCCGCGCCACCGGCCGCGAGCCGGAGCTGACGGCCGGGCACGACGGCGTCCTGGTGGCCGACGTCGTCGCCGAGTGGGCCGGCCGGCACGCCCGCCCGTACCGGCTGCGCCTGACCGGGCCGGCCGGCGGCGCGTGGAGCTCGGGCGAGCCCCCGGCCGGCGACGACCTGGAGCTCGACGCGGTCGAGTTCTGCCGGCTGCTGTCCGGCCGCGGGACCGGCACGGGCCTGCTCGCCCAGCAGGTCCCCTTCTGAGATCCGCCCCGAGGAGGCACCAGATGAACGTCCTGCGCCCGCTGCCCGACGTGACCGTGCTGTCCGATCCGCAGGAGGTGCCCACGATCGGTCACCTCGCGGTCAACGCGTTCGTGCTGCACGCCGAGGAACCGGTGGTCGTGGACACGGGCGTGGGCCTGGCCGACCGGCGCTTCGTCGAGGACCTCGCCGCCGTGGTCGATCCCACCGACGTCCGCTGGATCTGGCTCACCCACCCCGACCGGGACCACACCGGCGGCCTGTACGACCTGCTCGAGGCCGCGCCCCGTGCGCGGGTGGTGACGACCTTCCTGTCGGTCGGGATCCTGTCCACCGAGCGGCCCCTGCCGATGGAGCGGGTGCACCTGCTCAACCCCGGTCAGGCGCTGTCCGTGGGCGACCGCGACCTGCTGGCCCTGCGGCCGCCGCTGTACGACAGCCCGGCCACCACCGGCTTCCTGGACTCCCGCAGCGGCGTCCTCGTCACGTCGGACTGCTTCGGTGCCCCGCTGGCCGACGCCGAGCTGGCCGGCGCCGACGACGTCCGCGCGGTCGAGGCGGACGAGCTCCGCGCGGCGCAGCTGTTGTGGGCGACGGTCGACAGTCCCTGGGTGCACCGCGTCGATCGGGCGGCCTACGCCGACGAGGTGCAGGCGCTGCGGGCCCTCGCCCCGTCGGCGGTGCTGAGCACGCACCTGCCGCCGGCCGTCGGCGCGCTGGAGGGCCTCTTCGACACGCTGCTGCTGGCGCCGGAGGCCGCGCCGTTCACCGGCCCGGACCAGGCGGCCCTGGAGGCCATGCTCGCCGGGTTCGCCCCCCTCCCCACGCCGGCGTGAGCGGCCTCACCACCCCTGCACCCGCCGGGCGGCGGTGACGACCTCCTCGAACAGCGCGCGGCCCAGCGCGGCACCCTCGCGGCGGACGTCGCCCGGCTCGAGCAGCAGGAGGCGGTCCAGCCGCACCTCGCTGGGCCGGCCGCGGCTGTCCCAGCCGCCGCTGCCGACGTCCATCCACACCCGGCCGTGGCGGGCCTCGTCGGCGGCGTCGCGGTCGTGGTCCTTGCTGGTGAGCATCAACCCGAGCAAGGACCGGCCCCGGCGGCCCAGCACCAGGACGGGGCGGTCCTTGCCCCGGCCGTCGCCCTCGTCGTAGGGGACCCAGGCCCACACCACCTCCCCGGGGTCGGGGCGCCCGTCGTCGCGCGGCCGGTAGACGAGGTCCACGTCGCCCGGGTCCTGGACCCGCCCGGCCGCGGCCGGACGCGGAGCCGGCGACGCCCCCGGGGACGCGCGGGGGGACGGCGGAGGAGTGCGGCGGGCGGAGCGGGTCGCGGGTTCGAGGACGGTGCGCAGCAGGTCGGTGAGCCGCCGCCCGAGAGACGCCATGCGGGCACCGTACGCAGGCACACGGTCGCCCCACGGGTAACTCGTGACACATCGACATCATTCGGTCACGGAAGCGGTTGGGAACGCCGATAAGGGGGCACCATGTGTCGCGGAGCGGTCGGGGGGCCGTTCTGCGAGAGGAGAGCCCATGTCCTCGGCCGAGCCCGTGCCGCCGTCCGTCCTCCGTCCCCGCGACGTGAAGGCCAGCGTGCTGGCCGCCTTCCAGTTGGTGGAGGACGCGCGCTACTCCGGAACGGGGCGGCGGAGCAGACGGGACCGGCACCGGGCCGCGGCCGAGCGCACGGTGGCCTCCCGCCGCCTGGCGCGCGACCTCAGGGCCGGCTGAACGGGACCTCCGCAGGCGACCTAGGCGACGCAGAACTCGTTGCCCTCGGGGTCGGCCAGCGTCGCCCACTGCATCGGGCCCTGGCTCGCCCGCCACAGCTGCGTCGCGCCCATGCCGAGCAACCGGGCGACCTCGTCCTCACGCCGGTCGGCGCCCACGTGCAGGTCCAGGTGGACGCGGTTCTTGCCGGCCTTCGCCTCGGTCGAGCGCTGGAACAGCACGCGCGGCCGGCCCGGGTCGGGCGAGCGCAGCGCGGTGCCCAGCCGCCAGACGAGCGCGCCCCGGTGGGTCGTCGTCTCGTCCTCGGTCGCGTGTCCCTCGGCCACCATGCGGCGGATGAAGTCCGCGTCCTGCGGCTCCACCTCCCAGCCCAGCGCCTCGGCCCACCAGTCGGCCAGCACGTGGGGGTCGGCGGAGTCGATCGTCACCTGGATCTCGGTCGCCATGCCCGCGCAGGCTAGGGCAGCCGACCGACAGCGGGCGTCCTCACAGCTCGGGGAGCAGCCCGGCCCGCAGGACGTCGTCCGGCGGCAGCGGCACGGGCAGCCGGCAGTGGTCGCGGAAGACCGTGCCGATCGCCGGGAAGTCGCCGCGGTCCCCCCAGGTCTCCGGGGCCCACAGGCCCGAGCGGATCAGCGACTTCGCGCACTGGAAGTACGCCCGCTGCACGTCCACGACGAGCACCGACAGCGGCGCCCTGCCGAACTCGGTCAGGTCGAGGCCGAGGTCGTCGGGGCCCACGATCGTCGCCGTCCCGTAGACCCGCAGCACCTCCTCGATCCGCGGCACCACGAACATCAGCGCCACCTTCGGGTTGGCGGCCACGTTCCGCAGGCTGTCGATCCGGTTGTTGCCGGGCCGGTCGGGCAGCGCGAGGCGGTGCTCGTCGAGCACCTTGACGAACCCGCGCTCGCCGCCGCGCGGCGAGACGTCGGGCCAGCCGTCGGCGTCGGCGGTGGCCAGCGTCGCCCACGGGGAGATCTCGATGAACGCCCGGCAGTGCGGGTCGATCCGGTCGATCACCTTGTCCAGGGGGATCCGGTTCGGCGCGCGGTAGAGGGCCAGGGGCTCCTGGGGAGGACCGGTCACGCCGCCGACGGTAGACCGCCCCACCCGCGCGGTCGGTAGCGTCCGGCCCGTGACCGCGGTGTGGAGCGCGCCCGTCCGGTTCGTCGAGTGCGACCAGCAGGGCATCGTCTTCAACGCCCACTACCTGGTCTACGCCGACGAGGCGGTCAACGCCTGGTGGGCGGCCCGCGGGCTGCCCTGGCAGGACCTGACCGGGCGAGGTCTCGAGTACGTCGTCGTCGCCAGCGCGCAGCAGTGGCGCTCGCCGGCCCGCTACGGCGACACGGTCGAGGTCGACGTCGAGCCCGACCGGATCGGCCGCAGCAGCCTCACCCTCCGCTTCGCGATCCGGGTCGGCGAGCGGGTGTGCTGCGAGGTCGCCACCACGTACGTGTGCACCGTCGGGGGCGCGTCGGCGCCGTGGCCGGACGACGTCCGGGAACTGCTGGGCGCGCCGGAACCGGACGGGGCGGCGCAGGGCGGGTCAGCGCCGGGCTGACGCCCCCGGCGGCAGCAGCGGCAGGTCCGCCGGCGCGCCGGACTCGACCAGCCGCCACAGCGCCCCGGTGTCCGCGTGCTCGGCGACCAGGTCGCCGAGGGCATCCAGCCGCGCCTCGCGCACCGCGGCGAAGGAGGTGTCCGGCGCGGGTGCGAAGCGGCGGCCGGCCACGGCCGCGACCTCGGCCAGGAACGCCCGCCGGAAGTCGTCGTCCTCCAGCGTGCCGTGCCAGGTGGTGCCCCACACAGACCCGGCGCGGGCGCCGTCCAGGAACGGCTCGGCCGAGCCGTCGACGGTCACGACCCCGTGGTGGATCTCGTAGCCGCGCACCGGGCGCCCGTACGCCGTCCCGGCCGGGCGGCCGAGGGTCTTCTCCCGGGCGAACACCACGTCGGCCGGGAGCAGGCCCAGCCCGGGGACCGCCCCCGACCGCGACTCGACCTCGTCGGTGATGGTCCGGGCCAGCATCTGGTGGCCCCCGCAGATGCCCAGCACCGGCCGCCCCTCGGCGGCGCGGCGCAGCACGGCCCCGGCCAGGCCGGTCTCGCGCAGCCAGCGCAGGTCGGCCACGGTCGACCGGGTGCCCGGCAGCACGACGAGGTCGGCGTCGGCCAGTTCCTCGGGCCGGGTGGCGTAGCGGACGAGGACGCCGGGCTCGGCGGCCAGCGCGTCGAGGTCGGTGAAGTTCGACAGCCGGGGCAGCCGGGCCACCGACACCCGCAGCACGTCCTCCCCGTGCGGCGGGCCGGCCGACGAGACGCCGGCGGGCACGCCGAGCGAGTCCTCGACGTCGAGGGCCGCCCCGGGCAGCCACGGGAGCACGCCCAGGGTCGGCCGGCCGGTGAGCCGGGTGAGCTCGTCGACGCCGGGGGAGAGCAGCCGCGCGTCGCCGCGGAACTTGTTGACCAGGAAGCCCGCGACCAGCCGCTGGTCGGCCGGTGGCATGAGCGCGACGGTGCCGTACAGGGCGGCGAACACCCCACCCCGGTCGATGTCGCCGACCACGACGACGGGCAGCTGCGCGGCGGTGGCCAGCCCCATGTTGGCGATGTCGTCGGCCCGCAGGTTGATCTCGGTGGGGGAGCCGGCGCCCTCGCAGACGACGACGTCGAACCGGGACCGCAGGTCGGCCAGCGAGGCCAGCACCTGGTCCAGCAGCGCCGCCTTCATGGGCCGGTAGGACAGCGCCGTCACGTCGGCGACCGGCCGGCCCAGCACGACGACCTGCGAGGAGTCCTCGCCGCCGGGCTTGAGCAGCACCGGGTTCATCGCGGCCTCGGGCTCCACCCGCGCGGCGGCGGCCTGCATCACCTGGGCCCGCCCGATCTCGGCGCCGTCGGGCGTCACCATCGAGTTGTTGCTCATGTTCTGCGCCTTGAACGGCGCCACCGACACGCCCTGGCGCACCAGCCACCGGCAGATCCCGGCGGTGACCACGGACTTGCCCGCGTCGGAGGTGGTCCCTGCCACCAGGAGGGCGCCGCCGGGCCGGGCGGAGCCGCCGCTCACGCCGCCTCGCGCGGGTCGCTCCACCCGGCCTTCTCCTGCCCGGAGAGGTCGGCGATGGCCAGCATGATCCGATCGGTCACCTCGCGGCGGGCCCGGCCGTTGCGCGCCATCCCGCGGTGCTCGGGGAAGGTGAGCGGCGCACCGAACGTCACGGTGACGCGGTGCGGGCGCGGCCAGGTGGCCCCGACCGGCTGCACCCGGTCGGTCCCGCTGACCGCGACCGGGACGACGGGGCAGTCCGCCGTCAGCGCGAGCCAGGCGACGCCGGTCTTCCCCCGCCCCAGGCGGCCGTCACGGGAGCGGGTGCCCTCGGGGTAGATGCCGAAGGCGTCGCCGTCGTGCAGCACCCCGAGCGCGGTGTCGAGGGCGGCCTGGGCCGCGCGCGAGGTCTCCCGTTCCACCGGCAGCGCGCCCAGTGCGGTGAACAGCGTCCGGGTGAGCCAGCCACCGAGGCCCGGCGTGGTGAAGTACTCGGCCTTGGCCAGGTAGCGCACCCGCCGCGGCGCCGAGAGCGGGATGACCATGCTGTCGATGAAGGACAGGTGGTTGCTGGCCAGGATGACCGCGCCCGTGGCCGGCACGTTCTCCTGGCCGGTCACGCGCGCGCGCAGCACCAGGCGGGCCAGCGGTCGCAGCAGGAACCTCAGGACCGCGTAGAGCACGCCCGCGCCTCCCCCTCGTCGCCCTGTTCCCGGCCGGCGGCCGAGGGGCACCCGGCATCCTGCCGGGTGCCCGTCCGGCCGCGTCGCAGGGGTTCGCCGCGAGGCTGCGGGCGGCGGAGGGCGGTCGGGGTCCCCGTCAGCCGCTGTAGTGCGGGGGCGGGCAGACGTCGCGGATGGCCTCCCGCACGTCGGCCGGCAGCGGCGACCGGCCGCAGGCGGAGTCGGTGATCGCCACCGCGAGCTCGCGCACCTTGCGGTGCGTGGTGCTCGAGATGTGGGTCAGCACGTCGAAGGCCACCTGGTCGGAGCACCCGGCCAGCAGCATGAGGATGCCCTTGGCCTGCTCGATGACCGCGCGGCTGGCCATCGCCGTGCGCATCTGCGCGACCTCGGTCTCGAGCGCGCGCACCCGGTCGAGGTGGGCCGGGGGCGGGGCCTGGAGCGTGGACGGCGACGGGCTCCGGGGCGGGACCGTCGACGTGCGGGAACGGGACGGTGCGACAGCGGGGACGGTGCTCATGACATCTCCACGGGGCGACCGCCGAGGCTCGGCGGGAACTCGCACGGCCGTGGTTTCGACCTCTGCGCCGCGGCCACCGCCCAGCGGTGGACCGCACCAGCACCGTAACCACTCCCCGGCCGGTCTGCACGCCCGGCGGGGAGTCACACGACGGCGGCGTGCAGCGGACGCAGCACGCCGCCGTCGCCCCCGCGAACGGCCGCCTCCGCCTGGGCCAGGAGGCGCACCGCCCGGCGCAGCTGGTCGGCCGGTCGGGTGAAGGGCAGGCGCAGGTGGTCGTCGAAGGCGTGCCCGGTGCCGAACGCCCGGCCCTCGGCCAGGAGCAGCCCGAGCGGTGCCGCCGCGGCGACCAGGGCCGCCGAGCTGGTCCCCGGCGGGAGCGTGCACCACAGCGACAACCCGCCGGCCGGGCGCGGGACCGTCCAGTGCGGCAGCTCCCGCGCCAGCTCCGCACGCAGCAGGTCGCGGCGCTCCCGCAGCACGGCCCTCCGCTGCTCCAGGACGGCGTCCAGGCCGCGCACGAGGGTGGTGGCGGCCAGCTGGTCCAGCGCCCCCACCGAGAGCTGCCGGCGGCGCAGGACCTCGCCCAGCTGCGCCACCAGGGCGGCGTCGGCCCGCACCCACCCGATCCGCAGGCCGCCCCACACCGTCTTGGACAGCCCGCCCACGGTGACCGTGGCCGTGTCGGGCAGCCCCGCGGCGAAGGGCGGCAGGGGGCCGTCGTCCAGGTGCAGCTCCGCGGTGACCTCGTCGACCACGCTGAGCACCCCCTGCTGCCACAGCGTCGCGGCCAGCCGCCGCCGGCCGGCCGCGCTCAGCCGCGCGCCGGTGGGGTTGGAGAAGTCGGGCATCAGGAAGGCCAGCCGGGGGCTGCTCTGCCGAGCGGCCAGGTGCGCAGCGGCGATGACGGCGTCCGGGTCCGCGGCGTCCACCGGCACGGGCAGGCAGCGCCCGCCGTGCGCCTCCACGGCGCCCAGCGCCCCGGGGTAGGTCGGGTGCTCGACGAGCACCCGGTCACCAGGCTGCAGCAGGCACTGCAGGACGACGTCGGTGGCGTCGCCGGTCCCGGCCGTCACGAGGACCTGCTCGGGGTCGGTGGGCAGGCCGCGCGCGGTGTACCGGTCGGCGATCGCCGACCGCAGCTCCGGCAGGCCGCCGCTGGCGTACCCGTGGCCGGCCGCGACCACGGGGAACGCCTCCAGCGCCTGCCGGTAGGCCGCCGTCAGCTGCGGTGCGGCCTCCAGGGCCGCGTGCGCGAGGTCGAGCACCTCCGGGTCGGTGCTCGGCGCTCCCCACACCGCCACCCCGTACCCCGCCCCCGGCAGCTCGGTGACGGTTCCGGAGCCGTGCCGCGTCGCCGCGTGCCCGGACCCGCGCAGCTCCCGGTAGGCGGAGGCGACCGTGACCCGGGAGAGGCCGAGGGCGGCGGCCAGCTCCCGCTCGGCGGGCAGCCGGCTGCCCGCGGCCAGCCGGCCGGTGGCCAGCAGCTCCTGCACCCGGCGGGCCAGGGCGGCGTACCGGGGGCCGGTGCCCGAGTCGAGCGGGCCGACGAGAGTGGCCAGCTCCGCAGCCGGAGTGGACTGCCCTGCACGCGGTGGCATGCAGGCCACCATGCCGGAATGGTCTGGGAAAGACCAGGCCATTCGGTGCCAGCCTGCTGGACATGACAACCACCGGCATCCTCCTGCTCGTCGTCCTCCCGGGTCTGGCCGCGCTCGCCGCGACCACCCTCGCGGTCGCGGTGCGCGGCGGCCGGGGCCCGGCCGACCCACCGGCCAGCCACGCCCGCACCGACCTCGGCGGTTTCCCCGTGCTCCCCGCACCGCGCGGCGTCCTGCCCGTCCGCCGGCCCCGGGCGCGTCCGCGACCGGACCACCCGGGCCCGCGGAACGGAGCCGTCCGTCGCCGTCGTCCGGCGTTCCGCTTCAGGTCGGCCCCGGGGATGCCGATGCACCGGTGAGGTGGAGCCCCCGCTCCGCCGCTCGCGTGCCCGCGTCCGGAGGAGGGGTCGGTGGCCCACGGCAGCGCTCGGCCCGAAGGCCGGCCGTTCGTCCTCCTGGCCTACGTGGTCGCCGTCACCGCCGCCTGCCTCTCCTTCGGCGTGGACCCCGTCCTCGGGGTGATCGCCGGCGCGCTCAACGTCGTCTTCGGCATCTACTTCTGCCGGCACCTCGCCTTCGCCGTCGCCGCCGCCCGCTGGGCCGAGCGCGACCTGCTCGCCGCCGACGTCGGGCTGGAGGGCTACACGCCGCAGGTCGCCGTCTTCGTCGGCTGCAAGAACGAGGAACTCGTCGTCGACGGGATGGTGGCGGCGCTCCTGGCGCTGGACTACCCGGCCGACCGGCTGACCCTCGTCGTGGTGGACGACGGCTCCGAGGACTCCACCGGCGCCAAGCTCGACGCGTGGGCCGCCGTCGAGCCGCGGCTGCGCGTGCTGCACCGCGCGGCCGGCTCCGGCGGCGGCAAGTCCGGAGCCCTCAACGACGCCCTCGGCCTGGTCGAGGCCGAGATCGTCCTCGTCTTCGACGCCGACCACGAGCCGGAGCCGACGGCCCTGCGCCGGCTGGTCCGCCACTTCCGCGACCCCTCCGTCGGCGCGGTGATGGGCCGCTGCGTGATCCGCAACGGCAAGGACTCGACGATGGCCGCCACGGTCTTCGTCGACTACCTCTCCGGCTACCTGGTCAACGAGTACGGCCGCCAGGCGCTGTTCGAGCTGCCCGCCTACGGCGGTGCCAACTGCGCGGTGCGGATGTCCACGCTGCGGGCGCTCGGCGGCTGGAACCCCGAGACGGTCACCGAGGACACCGACCTGACGCTGCGGATCGTCATGCGCGGCCAGCGCGTCCGCTACGACGTCTCGGCCATCGACTACGAGGAAGCGGTCGTCACCGCGCAGCGGTTCTGGAAGCAGCGCTACCGCTGGGCGCGCGGCCACCAGAAGTGCCTGCGCGACTACTGGCGGCCGCTGATGCGCGTGCCGCACCTCTCCCTGCTGGAGAAAGTCGAGACGACGCTGTTCCTGCTCGTCTACCACGTGCCGGTGCTCGCCGGGCTGGGCCTGGTCCTCACCGTGCTGCGTGCCTTCGGCATCGGTGACCTGCCGGCCGTGGCGCTCCTGCCGCTGTCGATGCTGCTGTTCGTGGGCCCGCTGGCCGAGCTGTGCGTGGGCCTGCTCATCGGCCGGGTCGAGCGCCGGTCGGCGTGGCGGCTGCTCGGTTTCCTGCCGGCCTTCGCGCTGTCGGTCTGGATCACCAGCCGGGCCTACGTCGACGGCATGCTCGGCCGGCCCTACACCTGGGTGAAGACCACCCGCTCCGGCGCGACCTCGACCGTGCGAGCGGCCGCGGCCGGGCCCGCGTCCGCGGCCGGGCCCGCGCCCGCGGCCGGGCCCGCGCCCGCGCCCGGGCCCGCCGCCCCGATCCCGGCCGCCGTCCGGCACCCCCGGTCCTTCGCCCTCGCCGCCCCCACCCGCGAGGAGGGGGACCGGTGACCGTCCTCCCCGTGCCGGCCGCCCACCGCTCGCCCGGCCTCATCCGGCGGGGGAGCGGCCGCCGGCTGCTGCCCGTCGCGCTGGACCTCGCGCTCGCCGCGGCCATCTGCCTGGTCGGCTTCCGGTACGTCACCGGCCCGCTGCGGGAGCTCGAGGCCTGGGGCCTCGCGCAGGTGCTCGCGCTCTTCTACCCGGGCCGGGTCGCCTCCGTGGTCCCCGGACAGGTCCTGATGTTCCCGGGGGACGGCGTCATCATCGACGCCGTCGTCACGGCGTCCTGCTCGTCGATCCTGTCGGTGCTGGGCCTCACGGCGCTGACCGCGGTGGTGCTCCGCGGGCGCAAGCTGCACGCGCTGGGCGGGTTGCTGTTCGCCGTCGCGGTGCTGCTCGTCCTCAACCACGTGCGGCTGCTGCTGTCGGCCCTGGCCGGCATGTGGTGGGGCGACGGCGCGCTCGTGCTCTTCCACGACTGGATCGGCACGCTGTGGAACCTGGCCGCCACGCTGGGCGGCTTCCTCCTCATGGTCTGGATCACCCTGCCGACGCTGGAGCGGGCCGAGCAGGACGTCGAGGGCCGGCACACCGCCCGCCGACCCGACAGCTGGGCACGCCCCGGGCTGGGCTACCGGGCCCCCGAGGGCGAGGCCCGCCAGGCGCCCGGCCGGCGCACCACCGTCACCGGGCTGCTGCACCGCTACGTCCTCCCGGCCCGGCTGTCGCGGCGGCTGGCCGCCCGGCGCGAGGCCGGGCGCATCGACTACCGCATCGGCCACCTCCCGGCCTCCGGGCGCATCGCGCGCGTCCGCGAGCTGGCCGCCAACGGGCTGGGCGCGCACAGCGCCTCCCTGGTCGCCGTCGCCACCTACGACGAGGACCCGCTCGTCCTCGACTGCCTCGCCCAGGAGATCGCCGCGCGTCAGTGGGAGCCGGTCACCCACCAGCGGGTCGCGGCGCTGCGGCTCTGGGCCCGCGGCTGGCTGCTGGCCCGCGGCCCGGCCGACGACGACGCCCTCCCGGACGCCGGCGAGGACCCCGTGCCCGACGGCACCGCCCGGATCGCCGCCGTGGCCCGGATGGCCGTGCCGCCCCCGCCGCCCCCCGCCCCGGCCGGCCGGCACAGCCGCCCGCCGTCGCGGCAGCTCAGCTTCGCCCGCCCGTCCGCACCGCCCCGGAACCAGGAGATGCCCCGGTGACCTCCACCCTCGACGCTCCGCCGGCCGTGTCCGGCCCGGTCCGTCCCGTGGCCCCCGCCGTCCTCGTCACCGGGGCGGGCGGGCCGGCCGGCATCGCCGTCATCCGCCGGCTGATGGCGCTCGGCCACCGGGTGGTGGCCGCCGACGCCGATCCGCGGGCCACCGGCTGCGCGCTGGCCGACGTCGGCGTGCTGGTGCCCCGTGCCGACCACGCCCACTTCGTCGACGCCCTCATCGGCGTGGCCCTCACCCACGGGGCGGACGCGCTGATCGGCACGGTCGCCGAGGAACTGCCCGCGCTGGCCGCGGGGGAGGAGCGCTTCGCCGCCGCCGGCGTCGGCACCTGGCTCTCCGACCCGGTGAGCGTCGAGCTGTGCTGCGACAAGTCGGCCTTCGCCCGGGCCCTGAGGCTGGCCGGCGTCCCGCACCCGGCGACCACGGACACCCCGGCGGGCCTGGTCGAGGTGCCCGGCCCGTGGATCGTCAAGCCGCGCGCGGGGCGGGGGAGCCGGGGGGTGCGGCTGCTCGACACCCGCTCGGCCGTGGTCGAGGCGCTGCGGGCCGACCTGTCGCTCATCGCCCAGACCCGGCTGCGCGGGCGCGAGTTCACCGCCGACGCCCTGGTGGCCCGCTCCGGTGAGCTGCTGACCGTCGTCCCGCGGTGGCGGGAGGAGACGAAGGCGGGCATCTCGGTCAAGGGCTCGACCTTCGACTCGCCGGCGGTGACCGACGTCGTCGCCGGTGCGCTGGAGGCCGTCGGGCTGACCGGGCCGGCCAACGTGCAGGGCTTCGTCGGCGACGACGGCCGGGTCGCCGTGGTCGAGATCAACCCGCGCTTCTCCGGCGGCCTGCCGCTGACCCTGGCCGCCGGCGCCGACGTGGTGAGCGCCTACCTGACCGGCATCCGGGAGCCGCACCGCCAGCCGCAGCACCTGTGGTTCACCCCCGGGGTGAGCATGCGCCGCTACTTCGCGGAGGTCTTCACGGCCGAGGACGGCAGCCCGGTGCCCGACCCGTCGGCGCCGTTCGGGGTGCGGGCATGACCCGCCGCCGCGCGGTGCTGGTGCCCTTCGGCACCCGCCCGGAGGTGGTCAAGCTCGTTCCCGTCGTGACGGCGCTGGCGGCGGCCGGCCACCGGGTCGACGTGGTCGACACCGGTCAGCACACCGACCCGGCGCTCGCCGGCGAGCTGCAGCGGACGCTCGGCCTCGCCCCGACGCACCGCTTCGCCCTGCCCACCGACTCCCCGGAGAGCCGGCTCGGCGCGCTGCACGCCGACGCCGCCCGCGCGGTCGCCCGCTTCGCCCCCGACGTCGTCCTGGCGCTCGGCGACACCAACACGGTGCCGGCCTACGCGCTGGCCGCCCGCGGCGCCGGCGTCCCCTTCGCGCACCTCGAGGCCGGGCTGCGCAGCCTCAACCCGCGCAGCGTGGAAGAGGTCAACCGGCGGGTCGCGGCCGCCGTCGCGGCGCTGCACCTGGCCCCGACCCGCCGCGCCGCGGCCTTCCTCGCCGCCGAGGGCGTGCCGGCCGAGCGGGTGTTCGTGGTCGGCAACCCGGTGGTGGACACCCTCGTGGCCCGCGGCGTCCGCCCGGTGCCGGTCGGGGAGCGGGACGGCGTCCTGGTGACCGCGCACCGGCCGACCAACGTCGACGACCCGGTGCGGCTCAAGCGGCTGGTCGGCGTCGTCCGCGCCCTCGCCGACCAGATCGGCCCGGTCACCTTCCCGGTGCATCCGCGCACCGCCGCCCGGCTGGCCGCCACGGGGCTGGACGCCGAGCTCGACCACCCGCGGATCGCGCTGAGCGGACCGGTCGGCTACGACGAGCTGCTCGGGTCGCTGGCCTCGGCGCGGCTGGCCGTCACCGACTCCGGCGGCATCCAGGAGGAGGCCGCCTTCCTCGGCGTCCCCGTCGTCGTGCTGCGCGGCTCGACCCCGCGGTGGGAGGGCGTCGAGGCCGGCACCACCACGCTGGCCGGCCTCGCCGACGACTCCGCCGCCGACGCGGTCCTGGCCGCCGCCGCACGGCACACCACGCCCGAGGGCCAGGCGCTGGCCGCCTCGCTGCCGTGCCCCTACGGGGACGGGACGACGGGGCCGCAGGTGGCCGGGCTCCTCGCCGACCCGGACACCGACGCGCTGCTCGCGATCGAGGAGCCCGACTTCACCGACGGCAGCCTGCCGTGGTGAGCCCGCCGCTGGGCGTCGTCGTCGACCTCGACGACACGCTCTACCCGCAGGCCGCCTACCTGGCCGGCGCCGCGGCGGCAGTGGGGGCGGCCGCGTCGGTGGCCGGGCTGGACGGCGACCGGGTGCACGCGGCCCTCGTCCGCGAGCTCGCGGCCGGCTCGGACGCCGGCGGCACCATCGACCGGGCGCTGCTGGCCGCCGGGGTGCCCGCCGGCGAGCTGGCCGACCTGGTGCCCCCGCTCGTGGCCGCATTCACCTCCCACAGCCCGGCGTCCCTGCCCACCTACCCGGGTGTGCCCGAGGCGCTGGCCGCGCTCGCCGCGGTCGCGCCGCTGGCCTGCCTGACCGACGGCAACCCGGTCATCCAGGCCGCCAAGCTGGCGGCCACCGGGCTGGGACCGCTGCTCCCGGTCGTCCTCGTCACCGACACCCTCGGCGGCCGTGCGGCGCGCAAGCCGGCCCCGGCCGGCCTGCTCGCCCTCGCCGGCCGCCTCGGCGTGCCCGCCGAGCGGCTGCTCGTCATCGGCGACCGGCCCGGCAAGGACGTCGCGGTGGCCGCGGCCGTCGGGGCCTCGGCGATCCGGATCCGGCAGGGGGAGTACGCCGCGGCGCCCGACGAGCCGCGGGCCGCCGCGGTGGTCGACTCGTTTCCCGCCGCGACCGCCCTGGCGCTGGGTCTGCTGGACGCCGCCGTCCCCGCCTGACTCCCTCGATGGGGTGATCTGCGGCCGCAGACCCTCCAGCCGGGGCGCCGATCGTCCGATGCCACCCGGGTGGAGCGGGCAGGCCGCTCCGGAGCTCGAGGGACGACGCCATGGCAGGCAGCAGCAGGACGACCGGTTCGCGCATCGGCGCACGGTTCGCGCGACTCGGTGCGATCGGCGTGATCGCCGCGCTGATGATGATCTTCACTCCCGGCACGGCGTCTGCCTCCGGGACGGTCACCCCGATCGTCGACTGCTACCGGTACAACGGCGACGGCACGTACTGGATCGTGCTCGGCTACAGCAACACCACCGGTTCGCAGAAGACCTACCCGTACGGGACGGCGAACCAGGTCTACCCGACCCGCCTGCAGGGTCAGCAGCCCCGGCAGTTCGCCGCCGGCACCGTGCACGGCACGTGGCGGGTGCTGCTGACCCACTCCGAGATCTTCTACCAGGACGCGCGCTGGATCCTGAACGGCCAGACGCTGCGCTACTCGTACTACGTCCAGTACGCGACCGTCTGCCCGCCGACCACGGTCCTGCCCGCCGACGGCAACGGCACGGGCACCGCGGTGGCGCTCGGCGCCGCCGGTGCGGTCGGCGCGGCGGTGCTCTACCGCTTCCGCCGCAAGCTGGCCCGCCTCGAGGCCGGCCCGCCGGCGGCCGGGGCGGCCTGACCGCGGTGCGCAGCGTCCTCGCGATCGGGGCGCACCCCGACGACGTCGAGCTCGGCTGCGGCGCCACCCTGCTGGCCCACGCGGCGGCCGGGGACACCGTCACGGTGCTCGTGGTGACCGGCGGAGAGGCCGGCCCGGGGGAACCCGCCCGCCGGCTCGAGCAGGAGGCCGCCGCCCGGATGCTCGGCGCCCGGCTGGTCTGGGGCGGGCTGCACGACTGCCTGCTCACTGCGGACGCGTCCCTGGTCGGGGGGGTCGCCCGGGGGGTCGGCGCGGCCGGCGCCGGCCTCGGCTACCTGCACCCCCCCCCCCACACCCACCC
>NZ_JBJNRJ010000025.1:54194-58627 GCF_046233715.1 Trujillonella humicola
GGGGGGGGGGGGGGACGGTGGAGGGGGGGGCGGGGGCGGGGGGGGGGGGGGGGGGGCGCGGGGGGGGGGCCCCCCCCCCCCCCGCGGCGGACGTCGTCTACGTGCACGCGCCCGACGACAGCCACCAGGACCACCGCGCCCTCGCCTCGGCGACCCAGGGCGCCGCCCGGCGGCTGTCGCGGGTGCTGCACTACCAGAGCCCCTCGACGCTGAGCTTCACGCCGACGGTCTACGTCGACGTGACCGCGCACCTCAGCGGGAAGCTGGCCGCGCTCGGCGCGCACGCCTCCCAGGTCGAGCACTCGCCGATGGTCGAGCCCGACGCGGTCGTGGCCTCGGCCAGGCACTGGGGCGCCCAGGCCCGCATCGGCTACGCGGAGGCGTTCGCGCCGACCCGGATGGTGCTCGACATGCGGCCGCGGCCGCGGCGGAGGGCCGGCGACGTCCCCGCCGCGCACCGCATCGTCCCGGACCCGCGCCTCGCGGGGTGAGGACCGGCGTCCCCCTCCCCCCACGGGGGGAGGGCGGGACGATCGCATTGCAGGCAACACATCCGGCTGCCGATGCACCCGTGACGGGCGGGAGGACCCCGCCGGCGGAACGGAAGGACACCTGGCCATGGACGGCGCAGGGACGGGGAGCGCGGGGCTGAGCGTCCTGGCCATCGGCGCGCACCCCGACGACATCGAACTCGGCTGCGGCGGGGCGCTCCTGGCGCACGTCGCGGCCGGCGACGCGGTGACGATGCTGGTGGTGACCGGCGGGGAGAACGGCCCCGGCGACGGCGCCCGGGGTGCCGGCCGCCGGGCGGAGCAGGAGCGGGCCGCGGAGATGATCGGCGCCCGGCTGGTCTGGGGCGGGCTGCGCGACTGCGAGGTCGTGCCCGACTCGGCGACGGTGCGCCTGATCGAGCGCGTGCTGCGGGCGACCCGCGCCGACCTGGTCTACGTGCACGCGCCCGACGACAGCCACCAGGACCACCGCGCGGTCGCGTCGGCCACCCTCGGCGCCGCCCGGCGGCTGCCCCGGGTGCTGCACTACCAGAGCCCCTCGACGCTGTCCTTCGCGCCGACGGTCTACGTCGACGTGACCGTCCACCTGTCCGGCAAGGTGGCCGCGCTGGCCGCGCACGCGACCCAGGTGGAGATGTCGGCCATGGTCGAGCCCGACGCGGTCGTGGCCTCGGCCCGGCACTGGGGCGCCCAGGCCCGCATCGGCTACGCGGAGGCCTTCCAGCCCACCCGGCTGGTGCTCGACCTCGCCCCGGTGCACGGTGGCGCGACCGCCGAGGTGCCGGCCGCCTGGCAGCTGACGCCGTCGGTCCCCGCCTTCTGACCCGGTGGCCGTGCGGCTCGCCGCTCGACTTCTGCGGACACGCCGTCCGCCCCGCGACCGGGGCGGTCGCGGGGTGGAGTGGACTGCTGATCAGGCCACCAGCGCGTGGGTGACGATCTTGGTGCCGTCGGGGCGGTAGGTGCGCCAGCGGTGTCCGGGTGGGGCGGTGTCGTCGCGTTCGACGCGGTAGCCGTGGTGGACCTTCGTGTGGTGCCGCTCGCACAGCAGCCCGGTGTTGTCCAGCGAGGTTTCCCCACCGAGGGCCCAGTGCACGAGGTGGTGCACGTCGCAGAACCAGGCCGGGGCCTCGCAGCCGGCGAAGATGCAGTGCTGGTCGCGTAGCTCGACGGCCTTGCGGAGGTGCGGGGGGACGACGCGCTGCTCGCGGCCGACGTCGATGGGCAGCCCGTCGGGGTCGAGCACGATGCGGGTGACGGTGGCGTCGCAGGCGGTCCAGCGGGCGCGAGCCGCGGACAGGCGGGCGCCGGTTCCGGTGCGCGCGGCGGCCGGGCCGGTGTCGGGGTCGAGCAGGTCCTCGACGCCGATGGTGACGATGACGTGCGGCTTGACGGTGCGCAGCACCGGCAGCTGCCCCGACGCCAGGGCGTTGTCGGCGAGCTGGACGAGGGCGTCGCCGGTGCGCTGGGCGCGGTTGCGCAGGTCGCCGGCGCAGCGGGACGCGGCCTGCACGGCTTCCAGGGCGGTGGCGAGCTTCTGCCCGCCGATGGCGTCCAGCGTTCCGCCGATGGTCCAGGTCCCGTCGGGTTGCTGCACCAGCCACACCGAGCGCTCCACCGTCGGGTCGGGTTCGGGCCCGTCGGTGTCCAGCTTGGCCAGGTAGTCCCCGACCGCGGACTGCAGGTCCCGGTGGGTGCCGTAGCTCGCGACGAGCACCAGCGCAGCTTCCACTTCGGCCAGATCGATGCCTTGCTGCTCGGCCAGCTCCCGGTTCGCCGGCTTGGCGATCTCGGCGATCACCTCCACCTGGTCGGCGCCCAGCAGCCCGGCGGCGAAGGCCGCGGCGGTCGCGGGCAGGTGCTCGAGCACCCGGCCCTGGCTCACCAGTTGGGAGGCGCGCGACCCGGACAGCCGCACCACGCCGCGTAGCCAGGCCTGCGGGGTCCTGGCGGCGTCGTGCTCCATCGCGCCGTGGACGTCCACCCGTCGCACTGCCCTGGTCAGCTCGGCTTCTAGGCGATGCGCGGCCGTGGACAGTGCGCGCGCGTGCTCCAGCAACGCGGCGTCGGCCAGGCCGTCCAGGTCCAGGCGGGCCAGGGCGTCCAGTGCTGTCTGCAAGGCGCGCGCGCCCATCGACCCTCCGACATCTTCGAACATGCGTTCGATCCTAGCGGTCGGAGTCAGTCCCGGCAGCCCGAATGCCCAGCTCAGCGGGCTACCCACAGATTTCGCCTGCCCCTTGACGCCCGGCAGCGGGTGAGCGCTGTCGGGCGCTGTCGTGTGTCCCATGGGGCGGCTTGTGGGACACAGCCGCACGAGTCGGGACGCTGTGCGCTGGTGTGCACTTCCGGCTCGAGAACTACCCACCAGCGCACACTGTCGCCTCCGCCACCGCTGAAGACCGATGTGCCTGAATGGGCCGCTCAGCCTGAATCCACCGAAGCCCGCTGGTGAGTGCTGGTGGGCGTCGGTGGATCTTGGTTTCGGGTGGAGGGCGTGCCGGGGCTGGGACCTGGGTTTCCGAGGCTCCGGTCGTGGGTGGTCAGAGGGGCTGGTGGTCAGCCGCCGGGTGCGGGCAGGGCCCGCAGGATGGTGAGGGCGTCGAGGAGGCGCTGCGCCCAGGGCCAGCCGGTGGGTAGGCGCAGCCGCAGGCCGCGGGCGTGGCGCACTAGCCGGGCGGGAACGGCCAGGTAGCGGCGGCGCAGGGTCTTCATCGTCTGCCGTGGCGTGTCGGCGAGGTCTCCGAGGCGGGCGGTCCAGCGGCCGAGGTTGTGGGCGAGGGTCTGCAGCACCAGCCAGGCGTGGTTGGCCGCGAAGCTCTTGGTCGGCAGGTGGTTCAGCGCCAGGCCGTACTTCAGATCGCGGATGGCGAGCTCGACCTCGGCGTGGGCGCGGTGGAACCGGTCGAGGGCGACCGGGTCGCCGGGCTGGTCGGTGATGAACGGGTGGTAGTCGAACGTGGGGAACAGCGCCTGCTGGGCCTCATCGCGCAGTCCCGGCGGGGTGGGGGTGCGGCGCACGATCAGCCGCACCCAGGTGCCGTTACCCGCCAGGAGCGGGCACCGGTGGTCGTGCCGGGGCGGGACTGGTCGAAGGCCAGCCAGCCGATCTCGGCCACCGCCGCGCCGGGCTCGAAGTAGGGCACCGGGGTCCACGCGGACTCGTCCAGGGCGGCGATCAGTGCCCGCATCCGGCCGATCATCCGGGCGCCGATGGAGAACCCCACCCCGGCCTTGCGGCAGGCGGTGAGCACGTCGGCGAGGTAGAAGCCGGTGTCGGCGCGCAGCACCACCGGCCCGTCCACCCCCGCGGCGCGGATCCGGGAGAGGGTCTCGGTGACGAACGCCGGGGCGCCGGAGGCGTCGTTGGTCCGCCCCCGCCGCAGCCGCACGTGCAGCACGTCCCCGGTGCCGGCCGCGATGGCCAGGATCGGGTGGTAGCCGCGCCGCCCGGTGCGCATCGGTGCCTCGGCGCCGCGCTTGGCCAGCCCGTAGGTCTCCACCAGGGTGGCGTCGAGGTCGACCACGAACCGGCCGCCGTCACCGCCGGTGACATCCAGCGCCCCGATCTGGGCGGCGCGGGCCAGCAGCTGGCGGCTGACCGCGTCGAACTGCCGGGCCTGACCCCAGCGCAGCGACCGCAGGAACGTGCCCACCGTCGAGGGCGCGGCCACCCGATGCCCCAGCACCGCCGCGGTGGCGCCGGCGCGCAGCGCGTTCACATCGTCGATGCAGTCTGAGGTTCCCCCGAGACCGCGGAGGCATCAGCTATAAGGGGTAGCGATGCCAGAGATCCGCAAGAAGTACGACCGGGAGTTCCGTGACGGGGCGGTCCGGATCGTCGAGGAGACGAGCAAGCCGATCGCCCAGGTCGCCCGCGATCTCGGCGTCAACGAGGGCACGCTGGGCAACTGGGTGAAC
>NZ_JBJNRJ010000026.1:0-58318 GCF_046233715.1 Trujillonella humicola
GCAGCAGCTGCCGGTGCCCGGCATCGGTCGCCCGCACCGTCATCGGCTTGCCCAGCTGCCGGCCGCCCTCGTCGACGGCGACCGCGCAGTGGGTCTGCTTGTGGACGTCGATCCCAACCGTGACCACCATGAAGGGGTCTCCTCTCTGACCCGAGAAGGGACGGTTGGGCCGGCCGGCGGACATACCTCAGTGGGGGCGCTGCCACGCTCCTATCAAGTCACGCCGGTCGGCCCTGACCAGCGGTGATCGGCACAACGCGTGAACGCCAGCGCCCATCGGGAGCGGCACGGACGGTAGGAGCCAGATCACCACTGGCCAGGATCCCAACCACCGCAACCAGCCGGTGCGGTGCTCAGCACCCTGACACTGAGGCGACGGTAGTGGAGTGCGACCGCGCAGGTTTCCTGCGCGGAGGCACTCCGCTCAGGCCTTGCGGCGGGCGCGGTAGGCGGCGACGGTCGAGCGGCTGGCGCAGGTGTTGGAGCAGTAGCGGCGGCTGGCGTTGCGCGAGGTGTCGACGTAGACGTCGTCGCACCCCTCGGCCGAGCAGACGCCGAGCCGCTGCCAGCCGTGCTGGGCCACCACCTGGGACAGGCCCATGGCCACGGTCGTCGTCAGCTGGTCGAGCACCGGCGCGTCCGGCGGCGTGTAGTGCAGGTGCAGCTCGCCGTCGTGGTCGGTGGCGTAGGGCCGGGGATGGGCCCGGGACAGCAGCGCGTTGAGCCGCTGGAGGACGTCGTCCTGGGTCTCGGCCAGCGCGACGGCGCGCACCAGGTCCGCGGTCTCCGCGGCGGCGCCTGCCTCCTCGGCGGTGAGGTCGCGGGCGGAGTCGTCGGAGAACCACTCGTCGTGCACGCGCAGGAAGTCGGCCGCCCAGGCGTCGGCCGCGCGGTCGACGTTGGCCAGGTCGATGGCCAGCTCGACCGCGTTCGACGCGTAGGTGTCGTAGTTCATTTGACTCCCTACCTCCGCCTCGATACCGTGGCCTGTAGGTGGTAAACCCCTGATGACCGCCTACACATTCCCCGCAGTGCTGAAACGAGTCCCACCGTGCGCGCGTACCTCTCCGTCTGGCGGCTGCCCTCCGCTCCGACCCTGCTCCTCGGCGGTTTCGCCGGCCGGCTGCCCTCGGCCATGGTGCCGCTGGCGCTGCTCCTCATGGTGCAGCAGCAGACCGGGTCGTACGCGGTGGCGGGCCTCGCCGCGGCCACCCTCGGCATCGCCATGGCCGTGATGGCACCGGTCCTCGGCCGGCTGGCCGACCGGCGGTCCCCGCGGCCGGTGCTGCTCACCCAGGCGGTCGCCTACCCGCTGCTGCTCGGCGCGCTGGTCGCCGTCGTCCTCGCCGGGGCGCCCACGGTCGCCGTCCTCGTCGCGTCGGCCGCGGCCGGTGCCGCGACGCCGCTGGTCAGCGGCACCGTCCGGGCGCTGTGGTCGCGCGTCGACCCGCGGGTGCGGCCGGCCGCCTTCGCGCTCGACGCGACGACGACCGAGCTCGTCTTCGTCGTCGGGCCGGGGCTCGTCGCCGCCCTGGCGGTGCTCGTCTCCCCGGCGGTAGCCGTGGGGACGGCCGGCGTCCTGGCCGTGGCCGGAGCCGGGGCCATCGGCATGTCCCGGGCGCTGCGGGCCTGGCAGCCCGCCCGGCACGTGCAGGCCGGCGTCTTCTCCACGGTGCGTGCCCCCGGCATGCCGCGGGTCCTGCTCAGCGGGGCCGCGCTCATGATCGGCTTCGGTGCGATCGAGATCGCCGTCCCCGCGTTCGCCGACCAGGCCGGCTCACCGGGGATGTCCGGCGTCCTGCTGGCCGTGTGGTCGCTGGGGTCGGTGCTGGGCGGGCTGTGGTTCGGCGCCCGCGTGGTGAGCGCGTCGCTGCCGCGCCAGTACCGGTGGCTGCTGCTGGGGACGACGATCGGCCTGGCGCCGCTGGCCGCGGTGTCGAGCCCGTGGGTGCTCGGCGTCCTGCTGTTCCTCGGCGGCTCGGTGATCGCGCCGACGCTCACCGTGCAGAACTCGCTGGTCGGCTCGATCGCCCCGGTCCAGGCGACGACCGAGGCCTTCACCTGGCTGTCGACGGTCACCGTGGGCGCCTCCGCGGTCGGCGCGGCACTGGGCGGTGCGCTGATCGACGCCTCGGGCGTGCCGGGGGCGCTGCTGCTGGCCGTCGCCGGCGCCGCGGTCGCCGTCCTGGTGACGTTGGTGCCCGGTCGTCGCGTCGTCGTCCCGACCGCTCAGTCGCTGATCAGGGCGTAGAAGCCGCTCTCCGACCGGACGACGGTGGCGCCGTCGGTGAGCAGGAACTCCGCCTCCTCGGCAGACCAGCCCGGGGGATGGGTCACCTCCCAGGCCGGCCAGCCGCCGGTGCCCGAGTGCGCGGTGACGCCGCTGCGCGACGCGACCAGCAGGTGCGGCGACCCGCACGGCGGCGTCGCCACCACGTCGCCGTCGAGGTACACCGCGCCGAGCGTCTCCCCCGTGCCGGGGTCGACGAGGTACAGGTTTCCCTCGGCGTCGGGTGCGAGGACCGAGTCGAGCAAGGGGATGACCTGCTCGGCCGCGGCGGCGGGTCGGCTCCAGCGGATGGTCCCGTCCGCCGGATCCACGGCCGTGAGGCCGCCGTCGTGCTGCAGGAACACCACGCCCGACGGTGCCGAGCCCACCCGACACTCGGGCCCGGCCGCGCCGGTGAGCTGCCACCGGTCACTGCCGTCCGGGCCCACAGCGGCCACCAGCCCGGCGGCCTCGTCCGCACGCAGGGCGGTGTCTCCCTGGACCGTGACCCGCCCGCTGAACTCCGCGATGGTCGCGCCGGTGTCGGCGGTGACCATGACGGTCGACTGGTCCGCCTCCCCCTCCGGCAGCTCGCCGAAGAAGAGCACGTCCTCGTGCTGCACGACGGGGATGCCGGCGGCGTCGTCGAGGTCCAGGGACCAGCGGATCTCGCCGGTCGCCGGGTCGACCGACGACGCGCGGTCCGGGTCGATCGACCGATCGCGGACGACGACACCGGAGTCGGTCACCGCGTCGAGCAGGCCCGCGGCGACGGGGACGTCGGACCTCACCTCTCCGGTCGCCGCGTCGAGGGTCAGCAGTCGGTTCTCGTCGGCCGCGGTGTGCGCCAGGCAGAAGGCCGTCGCCGCGTCCGGTGTCGTCCGGCAGCCGAGGTATCCCGCCGGATCGGTCCCCGGCAGCTCGCGCTGCCACGCGGTCTCCCCGCTGGTGTAGTCGACGGCCGAGACGACCAGCGAGACGCCGCTGGACTGCGGCACGAGGACCGTCGTCCCGGGGCCGGCCACCAGGGGGAAGTCGGTGGTCTCCGCGCCGCCGGCTCCGGCCGGTCGCAGGTCGTCGAACGCGACAGCGGGGCCGGCCGAGGGGGTGACGGCGTCCACCGGCCCGCCGGCCGAGCCCGCGTCGTCGTCACCCGACGAGCCGCAGCCCGCGAGCAGGCCCATCGCCAGGACGGCGGGGCCCAGGGCAGCCCGGCGGCCGGCGGAGCGTGGGACAAGCATGGTGGAACCCCCGTGGCACTCGTGTGGCGCCGCGGAAGCGGCGGCCCTTCGTATCACCGGAACGGCGTCGGCCCCGGGCGACACCCGGGCGACCGGGGAGCGCCCCACCCGGGCTGCGGACGGCGCCCGGGGCGCTGGTAGTCTCTTCCGCGGTGGTTCCGAGGGGACTCGGACCCCGGGAGGCTTCGCCTAGTCCGGTCTATGGCGCCGCACTGCTAATGCGGTTTGGGTTAATCCCCATCCCGGGTTCAAATCCCGGAGCCTCCGCGCACGACAACTGCACACACGCACCCGTAGCTCAACGGATAGAGCATCTGACTACGGATCAGAAGGTTAGGGGTTCGAGTCCCTTCGGGTGCACGTCTGGTTGAGACACCGACCTGCGCGTTTCCCCGACGGGGGAGGCGCGCAGGTTCGTTTTTCGGGCCATGTGGGCGCGATGTGGGCGCGGCCGGTTCCTGGCCGGCCGCACGGGGGCGCACCAGGCCCTCGGCTGCGTCGGCCGCCTTCCGGCCCGCCCCCTCCAGCAAGTGGTGGTAGGTGTCCGCGGTCACCCGGATTGACGAGTGGCCCAGCCGCTTCGAGACGACGGCGATGTCGGCGCCTCCGGCGAGCATCAGCGACGCGGCCCCGTGCCGGAGGTCGTGCAGCCGGATAGGCCGCAGGCCGGCCGCCGAACTGAGCCGCGCGAAGACCTTGGTCACCTGCGAGGGTGTGAGGTCCTCGCCGTCCTCGCGCGTGAAGACTCGGCCCGAGTCCCGGTGGGCTGGACCCCAGGCGTCCCGCTCGGCTTGCTGGTGCAGTTGGTGGGCGAGCAGAGCGCCGATCGTGCGGGGGCCGATGTCGACGCGGCGGTCCTCGCCCGAGCGGGTCTTGGGCTTCCCCTCGACCGCCCTGCCGCCGACTTCCACCAGCTGCGAGCGCACGGTGATGACGCCGCGCTCGAGGTCGACGTCATCCCACCGCAGAGCGCACGCTTCCCCGCGCCGGAGGCCGGTGAAGGCGAGCACTTCGAACAGCGCGCCGAGCCGGTGGCCCGCTGCGTGGTCGAGGAACCCGGCGAGCTCGTCCGGCTCCCAAGGGCGGACCTTGGCGGGTCGCTCGGTGGGCAGGGCGACGTCTATCGCCGCGTTGTAGGCCACCAGCCGGGCACGCCGAGCCGACGTCAGGGCTGACCGCAGCGTGGCGTGGATTCGCCGGACCGTCGTCGTTCCCCGGCCGGCCGCCCGCAGGTCGCGGAGGAGCCTCTCGACATGCCCTGGGCGGAGGTCGCCGAGGCGGAGGTGTCCGAGCGCGGGTGCCAGGTCCATCTCGATGTAGCGGCGGTAGGAGAGCGCGGTCGACGGGCGCAGCCCGTCAGCGACCCGATCGGCGAGCCACTCCTGCAGGAAGGTTCCCACGGTGATGCGGCCGTCATGCCGGTGCTCCCCGGTGGACACCGCCGCGACGACCTTGGCCAGGGCCGCCTCGGCCTCGGTCTTGGTCGCGAACCCGCCCTTCTTCTGTTCTCTGCGGCGCCCGGTGCCCGGGTCCCGGCCGATGTCCGCGCGGTAGTACCAGGACCCGTGGCCGCGCTCGCGGCCGAGGCGGGGACAGTTCGCGAGGGGGCGCCCGGAGGCGTCCCGGCAACCGCACCGGCGGAACACCGAGCCCTTCACTGCTCGCCCCTCTCGATGGTGTGCTTCTCCGACATCTCGCTGATCTCCATCGTGTTGCTTGTGGGCATCTCGCTCTGCTCCGTCGAGTCGGTCGCGGGCATCTCGCGCGTGTGCTTCGCCCCCGGCTTGCGCGCGGGCGGGATCAGGCCCAGGTCGCGCGCCCTCGCGACGGCCTTGCGCGCCTGGTCGAGGGTCACCGGGGGCTGGAGGGCCCCAGACCGCTCGAGCTCGTCACGTACGGCCTGGACGGGCCGCCGGCCCCCCATGAGGTACGCCGGGGCCACCAGCCGCTCGAGCGCCCCTTCGTCCAGCTGGGGGCGCGGGCCGCGGCGCTTCCGCGTCGAGCTCGCCCGGTCGCTGCTGCCTACCTCGTCCTCGAATTCGTCCATGCCGCTGCGGACGGTGTCGAGGTACGTCCGGTAGGTGCCGAGGGCCCGCTCGAGAACGTCGGTCAGGGGGAGGCCCCGCAGCACGGGGCTGCCGATCTCGACCCAATCACCGTTTCCCAGGTCCATCGGGCCAGGGAGCAGGACGTCCTCGACGTTGAGGGAGCGCAGGTCGAGGCCTACGCACCTCAGCCGTCGGCCAACCGTGGCGAGGTGCACCCCGACATAGATCCGGACGCCGCGGACCTCGGTCACGACGGGGAAGACGCCACGGTAGACCCGCTCTGGATCCATGCGGGGTTTGTCCTCGTTTCCTGTCACTCACAGCCCCTAATACTCGGCATCCCCTGGACAGCTCCGCGGTAGCGGAGGACTGGCCTGTCATGGTCCTTCTTGGCGAACTACGCAGCTAGATGTGTAGCTACACAGGCTTACTGGCGCTGGCATCGCCACGGTCGAGAGCCACTTGCTCTACCAGAACTAGGTACAGGCATGTCGTCGACATGTCTGATACCAAGGCTGTCGTGTCGTCCCCCTCCTTGCCAACGTCAGTCGAGCGCCTCCTCCAGGCGCGGGCACTTCTCGCCTCTGGCGAGGCCCGCCGCATCCGGCTCGCCGCGGGGGTGAGCGCCGGGCAGATTGCGTCGGACATCGGGGTGAGCGTGTCCGCGGTTCAGCGGTGGGAGCGCGGCGAGCGCATCCCTCGGACCCGGGCAGCCGGCGACTACGCCGAGCTGCTCCTGCGGCTGCAGCGCCAGCTGGATCAGGCGTGACGCCGCGTGGCGAGAGGCTGCGCTGGACCGCCGAGCAGGTGGCGGCTTCCCCGGTCGTGGTCGACGTCGTCACCGCGGGCCAAGCCCTCGGCATGGGCAGGGCAGCCACGTATGAGGCCGTGCGTCGCGGGACCTTCCCCGTCCCTGTCTTGCGAGTCGGCCATCGGTACCGGGTGGTGACCGCGCACTTGCGGCAACTCCTCGGTGTGCAGGCCGAATAGCCCCGTCTCGCGATGACCACGGGAGTCCCGTCTGGCAGCGCGGCGGGGCCGCGGTGCGCGCATGCGCGGTTCCGGCCTGTCCCTGACTGATCCAGCGGCGGCTGGCGGCGGGGAGCCCCATCCCACGCACGAGATCCCGACCACCAGGACCACCAGCGAGAGGCTCTGCTCGGCATGAGGCCAGGCGATGCGATCCCGACCGACCTCAGGGTGCTGGCCATGGCCAGGGCCGTCATGGTGACCGGCGAACGAGCCCGCCCGATCAACGAGGCGAACGTTCTCACCGGTGAGTACGTCACCGTGGAGGAGGCCGTTGCCCGGGGGACGGCCTTCATGGTGCCGCTGCGGGACGGGGTGATCGCCTGGGACGCCGACCCGGACGAGGGCACCGAGGGCATGCCGCCGTGGGTGACGACCGTCGAGCGCGTGACGGCGGAAATGAACGCCCGCTGCGTCATCGTCGGCTCGGGGAGGCCAGGGCATTTCCACGTCTACGTGGTGGGCCCGCCGGGCTGGTCCACGGCCGACCTGGCGGAGCGGTTTCGGCAGGAGGCCGACATCCCGGGAGGCGCGCTGCGAGCAGCCAACGGCATCCGCCCACCGCTGAGCCCCCATCGCCTCGGAGGGGCCGGCGTCCTGGTGAGCCCCCCGGACTACGCGCAGACGCTCGCGGCCCTGACCGGGCGTCCCGGTGCCATTCCCCTGACGCCTGAGAGCCGGCGCATCCTGCGCCACGGGGACCCCCAGGGGAAGTTCACCTACGGGCACAGCCGTAGCAGGTCGGTTATGGCGCGGTCTCTCGCACTGCGCTACGTGAACGCCGGTCTCGGCGTCGAGGACTACATGCACGACATGCTCGACCCCCGGAACCGGGGCGGCGAGAAGGCGCAGGAGATGGAGAAGACCCGCGGCCTGCCGGAGACACGCAAGACACTGAGGAACTGGTACGAGGAGCAGCGGGTACGGGCCAGGGATGATCCCGCCTTCGGGCACGACCGTCGACGGCGGCGGGAGGAACTCGCCCTCCTGCACCGCACCGCCGAGACCTACCCCTGGCCGAAGGGCAAGGCGAGCAGTACGGACCGCGCGGTCTACGAGTTCTTGCTCTCGATCGCGGACGGGATCGAGAACCCGGTGGTCAGGCACTCGACCCGCTCCATCGCCGACGCGGTTGGCCGCCGTCGGGCGACGGTCAGCGCGTCCCTCTCCCGGCTTGAGGAGCGCGGTCTCCTCCAGGTGGTCCGGCGAAGCACCCGGACCGGTGCCAGGACCTACAAGTTGTGCCCGCGCTTGCACGTAACCGACCCAGTTACCCCTGGGGTGGGGGGCAAGAGGGGAGTAACTGGTCCGAATGGATGGACACGGGCCTCGCGGGTGCGGTGCATGACGCCTTCCGCGGCGGCCTGCCTGTCCCCGCTGCCCGGACTCTCCGCGCCATGCGGGTGGGCGAGACCTTGACCGTGGTCGCCCTCGTGCAGAGGCTCCCGGGGGTCACCCCGGCCGCCGTGCGCCACCACCTCAGCGCCCTCCACTCCGCGGGGTTGGTGGATGCCGTCCAACGGCGCCCGGTGGGGCTGTGGCGTCGGCGCCCCACCACGGAAGGCGCACTCGACACGCTGGCGCGGTCCCTGGGCACTGCGGGGGACACCGAGCGCCGGAGAAGGCGGACGGAGCGCGAGAGGACGGCCTGGCGGCGACGGAACGGGGTCGCCCAACCCCAGGCGCCCCGAGTGGCGACCCTGGCGCGCTCCGCGGACCGCGGGGGAGTCGGGGAAGAGCAACGAGAGAGGGGGGCGCAACCGGGCGCGGCGGGATGATGTGGGTGCTGGTCTCGACGATCCGGCGGACGCATGCGCAGGTCAGCGAGCTGTCCGGTCATTCGGCGGGGAGTAGCCGACCCATACCCGTCTTCGAGTGGGGTGTGCCAACTCGGCCATCTCGGAGATGTCGGTCTGGGGCTCTACGGTCTGCGCCATGCCGCAGGAGGAGGAAGCGCGGTGCCGGCGGTGCGGGGCGAAGTTCACGGCCCGGCGCTACTG
This sequence comes from Trujillonella humicola, assembly GCF_046233715.1. Lineage (NCBI taxonomy): Bacteria > Bacillati > Actinomycetota > Actinomycetes > Geodermatophilales > Geodermatophilaceae > Trujillonella > Trujillonella humicola. The sequence goes on from NZ_JBJNRJ010000026.1 coordinate 8,588, forward strand.
GGACGCGAAGCGCAGGACGTGGTCGCGGAAGGCCTCGTGGTGCCCGCCCTGCTTCAACGAGTACAACCGGATCAGGCGCGCCGGTGGGACGCCGCCCCCCTCGCCGCGCGACCACGACTCCTGCGTGATCTGCGGCGACGACCTCCCCGAGAACGCCCGGGGGCACGCGAAATACTGCTCACCGGAGTGCCGGAACGCTGGCGCGAGACTGGCCGAGCGGCGGGCCTACCTCGTCCGGACGTACGGCATCACCTGGCAGGAGTACGACGCGCTGCTGGCGAAGCAGGGTGGGGGCTGCGCGATTTGCGGCGGTCCCCCGGGGGAGAGGTACTCCCTCCACGTGGACCACGATCACGCGTGCTGCTCCGGTTCGCGATCCTGTGGCGCATGCATCCGGGGGTTGTTGTGCCACGGATGCAACTCGGGCCTGGGCAGCTTCCGGGACGACCGCGCGCGACTGGAGGCTGCTGTCGCGTACCTGCAGGACCAGGAGGCCACTCGCAGCGGAGCCCTCGGCTTCCCGGCGTAGCCGCTGATTGATTGGGGCTGGGCGGCGGGATCGTGCAGCCGACGGGGGGGCATCAACACGATGTTGATGTCCGAGGTCGCGCCTCCAGCGTGAGCAGGACGAGCGGAAGAGGCGGTCGGGCCCCTCATGCTCGGCAGAGCGCGTCCTTGACCCGGTCGACCGCCGCGCCCGTCTCCTCGTGCTCCCAGATCCGCACCACCCGCCAGCCTGCGGCCGCGAGTCGGGCGTCCGTGTCCGCGTCCCTGGCCCTGGTCCTCCCGATCTTCTCCAACCACCACTCGGCGTTGGCCCGCGGGCGGTTGCCGTGGTCCGGGCAGCCGTGCCAGAAGCAGCCGTCGATGTAGACGGCGACGCGGGCCCGGGTGAAGACCAGGTCGGCACGTCGGCGGAGGCCCGGCAGCGGAGGGAGGTCCACGCGGTACCGGAGGCCCGCCGCGTGGAGGGCGCGGCGCACCGCCAGCTCTGGCGCGGTGTCTCGGGTGCGCTGGAGCTGCATGCGGGAGCGGACGCCTGGGCTGCTGGCCGTGGATGAGGTCGCGCTGCTCTCGCGCCGGGTCCGGGCGGCGCTGTTCGGCCTCCCGGTGGCCGCCGGCCGGGTCACTCGGCGCAGAGCTTGGTGATCCACCCCTCCAAGGAAACCAGCCGGCCGGTCTGGATGTGGGAGAGCGTCCGAGCGATGCCGCCGCTCTCCTTGCGCTGCACCCGGCCCGTGTCGGCAGCGTAGACAGCGCCGGGGCCCTCCGTGTTCACGTGGACGACGTCGGTGAACAGTGGGGCGTTGGCACTCCGGACCGAGCAGGCGGCGGCAAGGCGAGCTGGGTCGAACTCGTTCGTGACGAGCACGTAGTCGAAGTCTTCCCCGGCGTCCTCGAGCTCGGCGTAGTCGCGGAAGTCGCTGAAGAACTGCTCCTCCCGGTCACTGCGCACGCTCCACTTGCACGAGACCAGCTTCCTGCGGTGGGTGGCGCGGTCGATGAGCGCGAGGTCGACCTGCCGCGGCTTGCTCCCCTGGCGAGGCGGGCGGAAGCCAGGAAGGTCGTGCAGCCACGGGCGGACCCGGATCTCGTAGAGGCCGCTCGCCGCGGGGATGCGGCGGAGCAGACCCGCGATCGTGTCCTCGAACCCCTCCCCGACGAGGTTCTTGCGCTTGTTCTCCTGCCCGATGTGCTGCTGGATCCGCTCGGTAAGGCGTCGCAGCGCCTCCGGGGGAGGAGCTGAGGTCAGGTACGGCCGCAGTTCGTCCAGGAGGATGGCCTCCAGCTCCGGGTCCTCCCCCGGCAGGGGCATGGACCGGTCCCCGTACGGCTCCCGCTGGCTCGCCGTCCGCTCGGCTGCTCGTTGCCGTCGCGCGGCGGCCGCGGCGGCGAGGTCTGCGGTCGCGCGCCGGAAGAGCTCGTCGATGTGATCCCCGAGCGATGCGGCCGGGACGCCGAGCGCATCGGAGAGCCAGGCGTGGAACGCCAGGCTCCGGGCGTACCAGGGGCGTCCAGGCTGCGACTTGTCGCTCTCGTAGCAGTGGGCCAGGCCCGTGGTCCGGTCGGTCCAGAGCAGGAGCCGGTACGTGTGCACCCACGCGTTCTGGGCCGTGACGTCGCCAGCCCGGTCGAAGTACTCGCTCAGCAGCCGAGCGCGGTTCTCCTCCCCGAAGGCCCGCGCCACGGCGCGCGTGGCCGACGCCTCTGTGGCGGGCGCAGCGTCGTCGAGCGGGAGGGCGGTCTGGGCGTCTGCGTCGTTGGCGGGGTTCGTCATCCTGGCGGGGTCAGGCTGCAGCGGCACGGGCGGACTCGCGACGGCGGGCGGCACGGGCCCGGTGGACCGTGTCGCGCAGCGCCTCGGCGGCTACCTGCGCCAACAGGGGTGGTACGGCGTTCCCGATCTGGCGGTAGCGCGAGTGGGCGGCGCCGCCGTCGATGCGGCCGGTGAGCGGGCCGCGCCGGGGGTCGGTCGTGACCACGAAGCGGTCGGGGAAGCTCTGCAGCCGGGCGAACTCGCGCACGCTGAGCGGGCGGGCGGCGGAGTAGTGGTAGGCGCTGTCACCCTTGGTGTTGAGGGTCCAGGCCCAGATGTCGGGGTGGAGGCGCCGGTAGGCGTAGTAGTGGGCACGGCCCAGCTGGCCAGTGCCGTTGCTCGGTCCCCACTTGTCGCCGGTCAGGTACCGCGCGCGGAGGTGCTCGGCGAGGTCGCGGTGGTTGCCGCCTGCGGGGATTCCCTCGAGGCGGAGGACGGTGTCTGGCCGGCACCTCGGGACGCTGACGTTCATGGCCCCGGCGGTGCCCGCCCGCATGAGCTGCTGGTAGGCCGAGGCTGCCGGGGGAAGTTCCTGGGCCGGGAGCGCCTCCGCGCGGCGGCCGGCCTCGAGGGCAGCGAGGTCGCCGATGGCCTGCGCGACCGTGGTGAGCCCGAGGTCGCTGGGGTCGGCCAGACGAGCGGCCAGCGCCCGGCCGTCGAGGTCGCCTCGCGGGGTCACGGCGTAGCTGATCTCCGCCTCGCCGGACGCGCCGACGCTGGCCGAGCGGAGCAGTTGTACGGCGGTGGTGGCGCCCGTGCCGCTGAGCTTCGGAGGGTCGAGCTCGAGGTCGGCGCGGACGCCGAGGAAGAGCAGCCTCTTCCGCGTCTGCGGGACTCCGAAGTCGGCTGCGTCCACGAGCTGAGCAGTCACGCGGTACTCGCCGTCGATGGACAGGTCGGCCAGCACCTGGCTCTTGACGCCCATCTGGTCCATCCCCGGGACGTTCTCCATGAGGAACGCCGCGGGGTGCGCGGTGGCCACCGACCGCACGAACTCCCGGTAGAGCGAGTTGCGCGGGTCGTCGATCAGCCGACTGTGGTTCCGCACCTGGGAGAACGCCTGGCATGGCGGGCCCCCGACGAGGACGTCGGCGCCGGCCTCGAGCTCGTCGAGCCGCTCTCGGATCTGCGGGTCTCGGATGTCGCCGCACAGTGCCTCGGCCCCGGGGAAGTTCGCGTGGTAGGTGGCCACGGCGTCGGGGTCGTGGTCGCTGCCGGCGAGAACCCGGAAGCCGGCCTGCCGGAACCCCTGCGAGAGGCCCCCGGCCCCCGCGAAGAGGTCGACCACCGTCAGGGGTTGCTGACTGGTCGCCGGCCCCTCCGCATCGCCGTCGCGCGGGTCCTCCCGCCCTTGGCGGCCGGTGGGCAGCGGCGCGGGTGCTTCTGATGCCGAGGTCGTTGCGGGGGGGAGCACGTCAGAACGTCTACCAGGTGCCTGCGACAGTCTTGCTCTGCCGCGCGGTGGCGGCCGGCCGTGGGCCCTGGGTCACCCGGCGCTCCCCTCGTTTACCTCTGCGCGGGTGTGGCCCGCAGGACGTCCTGCACCAGTGTGAGGAGTCCCTCGGTGCTCGAGTCCTCGGTCGTCCCGTAGGTGGTGCAGTCGCCGTCGTACTGGTTCTCGGGCCGGTAGAGGCCGACGGTCCAGCCGTCGTGCTCGGCCCTCGACCACGAGAGGCTGTCCTCGGCGTCGGTGATGAGCAGCGAGTAGCCGCCGTCGAGCAGCACCTCGAGAGCGGCGTTCATCCCGCCGGTCTGGGTGAACGACGCTCGGAGCCCGGCCGCGGCGAGGGCGTCCAGCACGTCCTGGTACTCCGCCTGGCCCAGGGCCATCGTCTCGTCGAAGGTGAGCATGCGACGCTCCATGGCCGGACGGTACGTCACCCCGCCGACAGGGCGCAGCGGAGCAGGAGTGCCCGCCCAGACGGGACATGCCTGTCATTCCTCGTGCTCGGAGCGGCGCTGAGGGGGCGCCCCGAGCCCCTGGAACGCCCCGGCTGGCCGGTCACTGCCGCAGGCTCTCGGCCTGCTCGAAGTCGCGCCAGAGGCCGCCCAGCGCTTCGTCAGCCGGTCGCTGGGCAGGGCCGGCCGGCTCAGTGATCCGGCGCCCGGCCAGGGCCGCGTACTCGGTTCCGGCGAGCTGTCGGGAGACCGTGACGGTCCGCGCCGTGGGATGGATGGCGAGCAGGGCGAGGTCGAGCAGCGTGTGGATGTCGGCGCGCAGCAGCAGGCCGTTGGTGACGGTGTTCGAGGCCGGCCCGCGGTAGGGGCGGAGGTGTGCGGCCTCGAGCACGGCCTCGGCGGTGCACCCGGTGATGGCGCACATACGCCGGTACGCCCCCAGCAGGTCGCGCCGGAACGCCGGCTGGCCGCGGCGGGTGACGACCTCGCGGTACGTGCGCCGCCGGGCGTCGTAGTCGTCCGCGGGCGGCTCCGTCGGAGCCTCGACCTCTGCCTCCGCGTCCCGGAGGAGCACGTCGCCGATGGTGTCGCCGCGGCTGGGGTCGGAGCCCGCCACGCTCTCGAAGAAGAAGTAGCCGTCCTGCCACGCGACGGGCCGGCCCAGCCCGAGCACTCGGTACTGGGGACGCCGGCCGAGGGGAGGCTGCTCCTGCAGGACGCCCACGGGCACCCCATCGCGCATGCAGGCCAGCAGGCCGCGGTTGGTGTACTCGCGGTCCCGCTGCTGCGGGTCTGCCCCCTCCTGGTGGTAGGCGAAGAACCAGCTGCCGTCGGCCCTCTCCCTAACCTCGCCGTCGGGGTAGGGGCTGTCGAGGTTGATCCGGATGCTGAGCGCGTACTCGAGGTCGGCGGGCTTGTAGATGCCCTTCGGCGCGGAGACGAGGAAGCTGCCGTCCTCCAGCCGCCCGGGGAAGCCGGTGACCTCCCCGGCGCGCTCGGCGAACCAGGCCAGGCGGCGGCGGTGGGCCTCGGGGAGCTGGTCGAGAGGCAGGGGCGGGACGTCGGCCATGGGGTCACTGTGCGGAGATCCCCGCATCCGGCGGTGGAGGCACGCCGGGCGCCCCCGGGGCGCCGGGGGCCGGGAGGGGGCTCCCGCACGCGCCCACGTGGCGCCCACAACCCTCATCGGCCCAGGTCAGGGCGGTGTCCTCTGATACGCAATCAGCCGGCGGGCGTTCGGAACACTCGCGCTTGAGGTGCCTCTCCGGTGAACGGTGGCGACGACGCCATGTTGGGATGGACGTGTCCGTCGACCTACTGCGCGTCGCGGTAGCGGGAGTCGCGTTGCGGCCAACCTCCGCGGTCAACGGTAGGCAGTAGACCCGGGCCATCTGGGCAGTAGTAGCAAGAAAGTAGCGCCTAAGTAGGACACGAGCCGGTAGGGTCGCGTTGTTGTTGCCGCCGAAGGCCGGTCGCCGTGGTGCTGAGGAGCCGATCTACATGCCCGTGAGTCGAGAGGTCCGCCGCTTGGAGCGCAAGTGGGGCACCAACACCGGCTGGCCGAAGCGCCTCGACTGGATCGAGATCCGGGGGGTGCGCGGGTGGACAGGTCAGCGCTTCGACATGCCCTTCCCGATCATGGCTGTTGTGGGGGAGAACGGTGTCGGCAAGAGCACCGTTCTGCAGGCGTCGGCCTCGGTCTACTCGTCGTCGGAACCAGGTGACAAGGAGCGCTTCGCATCGGACTTCTTCCCCACGACAACGTGGGACCAGGTCAGCGGTGTCGAGATCCGCTACGCCGTCCGTGAGGGCGGAGAGCCCATCGTTGCCTCGGTTCGGAAGCCGACCGACCGGTGGAGGGGAAACCCGGAGCGCAGGCAACGGCCGGTGCGATACATCGATTTGAGCCGGATCCAGCCGGTTCCCGCGCGGGTCGGGTACTCCAGGTTGGCCAACCCGACGCTCACCGAGGTTGATGCGGTCGACTTCGACCAGGAGCGGCTCGGTGCGCTCAGCACAATCCTCGGGCGCAAGTACGAGTTGGCCAGGATGGCCACCCTCGATGCGGATCAGCATCGCCAGGTGCCCGTCATCGCGCAGAACGGCTCCCCCTACTCGGGCTTCCACCAGGGGGCCGGGGAGACCACGATCGCGGAGTTGCTCGGCAGAGACCTGCCGAGGTACAGCCTGGTTCTCATCGACGAGGCCGAGTCGTCACTCCATCCCCGGGCGCAGCGGCGGCTCATCCGAGACTTGGCGGAGAAGTGCCGCGAGCGCGAGTTGCAGATCATCTTGACGACGCACTCGCCCTACATCCTCGAGGAGCTGCCGGCGGCCGCACGGGCATGCATCCTCCAGACCGGCGGCGCGCGCGAGATCGTCTACGGGGTCAGCCCGGCTTTCGCCATGTCGAAAATCGACGATCAGCCATGGCACGAGATCGATCTCTACGTCGAAGACGCTCGAGCGCGCCAGATGCTCGTCGAGGCGCTGACGGCCGTGGACCGCGACTTGGTCCCCAGGTGCCAGGTCATCCCCTTCGGCGCGGTGCAGGTCGGGAAGTCGTTGGGGCAGATGGTGGAGCAGCGTCGGTTCCCGCGTCCGACCTGCGTCTTTCTCGATGGAGACGCTGGTGGGGCCCCCGGCTGTGAGGTGCTACCAGGTGACGACGCCCCGGAGCGCGTCGTGTTCGAGGCCCTCGCCGATGCGGACTGGCCCGGTCTGGCTCAGCGGCTCGGTCGCCCGTACGCCGAGATCGCGGACGCCTGTAGTCGCGCGATGACGCAGCCGGACCATCATGACTGGGTCGTTGCGGCTGCGTCGCCGCTCACGGTGTCCGGAGACAACCTCTGGCAGGCCATGTGCGCCGAATGGGCCACCCGGCTTCTGCCGAAGTTGGAGGCCGAGGGCATCGCTCGAACTGTTCGTGATGCTCTCGAGGGCATCGACGGAGGTGGCCCCTCGCGTCCCGCGGTGTCGTCGTCCCTACCTCAGTCCGCGGGGCCGGTGCCGCCCGGCCCGGGGGCGATGGAGCTGCCGTACAGGTAGACCCGATTGCTCCGAGTCCCGGCGTTCCGGTCTCAGGGCCGGCCGCCGGCATGGCACGCCGGTGGGCGCCCGTGGGCGCGCTGTGGGCGCGCTGTGGGCGCGCTGTGGGCGCGCTGTGGGCGCGAACGCGCGAGGAGTGAGGAGGCCACGAAGGCCCGCTCAAACACCTCGGGGCCCCGCTGACCTGCGTCTTCGGCAGTCCACGTCACTCCGGGGCACCGTCCGGCACACCGCTGTCCTGACTACGGATCAGAAGGTTAGGGGTTCGAGTCCCTTCGGGTGCACGTCTGGTTGAGACAGCACGACGGCGCGCCGCCCCGACGGGGGCGGCGCGCCGTCGTGTCTTCCGGGCTCAGCGGGTGCGCTCGGTGATGGTGTCCAGCTGCTCCTTGAGCGCGGCGACCTCCTCGGCGCTCATCTGCAGGACGTCGATCATCATCGCCGACATGTCGCAGGTCGGTCGCTCCAGCGCCCGGCCCGCCTCGGTGAGCTCCACGTAGACCCTGCGCTCGTCGGCGGTGTCGCGGCGGCGGGTGATCAGCTGCAGCGCCTCCATCCGCTTGAGAAGCGGGGAGACGGTTGCGGTGTCCAGGCCGAGCCGGTCGGCGATGCCCCGCACGGTGAGCGGGCCGGGGTCCTCCGGGTCCCACAGGGCCATGAGCACCAGGAGCTGGGTGTAGGTGATCCCCATCGAGTCGAGCATCGGCCGGTAGCGGGCCACCACCGCGCGCGAGGCGGCGTACAGCGAGAAGCAGAGCTGGTCGTCGAGCCGGGTGCTGGGCGCGGGCGTGGTCACGCCCGAAGCGTAGGGCGCTGCCCGGCGCCGGCCGGACCCCGTGAGGAGCCGCCGTGCACCCCGGGGATCCCCCGCGCGCCGAACCCGGGACGGATGGGGGCGCTCCCCGATGGGCGGCGGGCCGCGGCGCCGAGAGGCTCGGCCGGCGGCGCGGACGAGCCCGGCGTCGGGCTGGCCCGACACCCCCTCCACCAGCTGGCGGGATGGGTTCGCGCCGTCGTGACCAGCAGATTCGGCTGCGGACATCCGCACCCACGACAGGAGACGTGCCATGCGAAGAAGCGGCAACCTCGCCGGGCGGGTCGGGCGGTGGAGCGCCCGTCACCGCCGGGCCGCGATCCTCGGGTGGCTGGCCTTCGTGCTGGCCGCGGTCGCCGTCGGCGCCCTCGTGCCGCAGGGCCAGCTGACGGCGGCCGAGCAGAGCGTCGGCGCACCCGCCGAGGCCCAGCGGATCCTCGACGACAACGGCTGGGAGGAGCCCGCCGCGGAGATGGTCCTGGTCCAGCGCGAGGCCGGCGTCCCCCAGGCCGCCGTCACCGCCGCCCTGGCCGACCTCGCCGCCGCCCTGCGGGCCACCCCGGAGGCGACGAACGTCGTCAGCCCGCTCGACGGCGCGCCGCTGATCTCCGCCGACGGCCGCTCGGCCCTGGTCACGCTCGACATCGCCGGTGACCCCGAGACCGCCGACGAGCGGATCGCCCCCATCCAGCAGGCGGTCGCGGCGGTCGCGGCCGACCACGACGACGTCCGCATCGAGCAGTTCGGCGACACCAGCGCCGAGCTCGCGCTGGGCGACACCCTCGACGCCGACTTCCAGCGCGCCGAGCTGCTGTCGATCCCGATCATCCTCGCCGTCCTGCTGTTCACCTTCGGCGCGCTGGTCGCGGCCCTGCTGCCGCTGCTGTTCGCGCTGTCGGCGTTCATCGCCGCGCTCGGGCTGCTGGGCCTCACCAGCCAGATCTGGCCCGTCGACCAGAGCGCGCAGATCGTCATGCTGCTCATCGGCCTGGCCGTCGGCGTCGACTACTCGCTCTTCTACCTCAAGCGCGAGCGGGAGGAGCGGGCCAAGGGCGCCGGCCCGGTCGACGCGCTCGACATCGCCGCCGCCACCTCCGGCCGGTCGGTGCTGATCTCCGGCATCACCGTGGTCGTGGCGATGGCGGGCATGTTCCTCACCGGGTTCTCGGTGTTCACCGGCGTGGCCTCGGCGACCATCCTCGTCGTCGCCGTCTCGGTCATCGGCTCGCTCACCGTGCTGCCGGCGACGATGGCGTGGCTCGGCGACCGGGTGGAGAAGGGCCGGCTGCCGTTCGCCCGCCGCCGCGAGGCCCGGCCCGGCCGGTTCTGGCCTGCGATCCTCGGCGTGGTGCTTCGCCGTCCGCTCGTGGCCGGGCTGCTCGCCGGGGGAGCCCTGGTCGCCCTCGCCGTCCCGGCGCTGTCGATGGACCTGCGCAACGAGAGCGTCACCGACCTGCCGCAGGACATGCCGATCATCCAGACCTACAACCGCATCAGCGAGGCGTTCCCGGGCGGACCGTCGCCGGCCCACGTGGTGATCGAGGCGCCGGACGTCGAGGCGCCCGAGGTGCAGGCGGCCATCGCCGACCTCCGCGAGCGGGCGCTGGCCAGCGGGCAGATGAACGACCCGATCGACGTCGCGGCCAACGAGGCCGGCACGGTCGCCGTGGTCAGCGTCCCGCTCGTCGGGGACGGCGAGGAGCAGGCCTCACGCGACGCGCTGGCCACCCTCGAGGACCTGGTGGCCCCCACGCTCGGCGCGGCCGACGGCGTCACGGCCGTGGTCAGCGGCGCCACCGCCGACTCCGTCGCGTTCGACGCGCTGATGGCCGAGCGCACGCCGTGGGTGTTCGCCTTCGTCCTCGTGCTGGCCTTCGTGCTGCTGCTGGTCTCGTTCCGCTCGGTGACCGTCGCGCTGACCGCGATCGCGCTCAACCTGCTCAGCGTCGCCGCCGCGTACGGCGCGATGGTGCTGGTCTTCCAGGAGGGCTGGGGCGCCGGCCTCATCGGCCTGGACCGCACCGGCGGCATCGTGAACTGGATCCCGCTGTTCCTGTTCGTGATCCTGTTCGGCCTGTCGATGGACTACCACGTGTTCATCCTCGGGCGGATCCGCGAGGGCCACGACCGCGGCCTGCCCACCCGGGCGGCGGTCGCGCGGGGCATCACGTCCTCGGCCGGGACGGTCACCAGCGCCGCGGTGATCATGGTCTTCGTCTTCCTGACCTTCGTGACGCTGTCGATGACCTCGATGAAGCAGATCGGGCTGGGGCTGGCGCTGGCGGTGCTGCTGGACGCCACCGTCGTCCGGGCCGTGCTGGTCCCGGCGGTCATGCAGCTGCTCGGCGACCGCAACTGGTACCTGCCGCGGTGGCTGCGCTGGCTGCCGGAGCTGCGGCACTCCGAGGCCGCCCCGGTCGCGGCCCCGGTCGCCGTCCCGGCCCCGCGGCCGGCCGCGGTCGAGGAGGTGCCGGTGCTGGTGGCCCGCGACTGACCCCGACCCCTCGACGAGATCTGCACAGTCGTCGCCATCGCGCGCTGATGGCGACGACTGTGCAGATCTCGCGGGCGTCAGGGAGCGGGGACGACGGACTTGGTGACCTGACCGAAGGCGACGGTGCGGCCGTCGACCTCGGCCTGCGACCGCAGGAAGACCAGCGTGCGCCCGCGGCGCACCACCTCGGCGTGCAGGTGCACCCGGGCGCCCTCGGCCACCGGCCGCAGCAGGGACGACGTCGCGTCGTGGGTCACCGCGTTCTCCCCGGGGCCCAGGTCGGGCAGCAGCCGCAGGTAGGCGGTGACGTCGAGCAGCGCCGAGACCAGCCCGGCGTGCAGGACGGCCGCGTTGTTCAGCGCCTGCGGCCCCACGGGGAGGACGACGCCCGCGCGGGGATCGGCCGGATCGGTGAGCGCCAGGCCCAGCCAGCGGTGCAGCGGAACCTCGAGCACCCCGCGGACCCGCGCGGCGAGGACGTCGTCGTCGGGCACCCCCCCACCCTGCCACCCGCCTCCCGAGCCGACCTGACAGCCCGGAGACATCTGCACAGGCGGCCCAATCAGGGCCTGATGGCGACGACTGTGCAGATCTCGGCATGGGGTGGTGGGTCCCGTCAGGGGGTGGTGGCGCCGGTGACCGAGTGGGTGAGCGCGCGCAGGAGGTCGGCCAGCCGCGCCCGCTCGGTCGCGTCCAGGCCGGCGAGCAGCCGGTCCTCCAGGGCGATGTGCTCCTCGAAGACGGCGTCGATCCGGGCCAGGCCGGCCGGGGTGAGCTCGGCGTAGACGACCCGGCGGTCCTCGGCCGACCGCACCCGGCGCACGAGGCCCTCGGCCTCCAGCCGGTCGATCCGCAGCGTGGTGGCCGCCGAGGTGAGCAGCGTGGCGCCGGCCAGCTCCCCGGTGGTGCGCCGGTGCGGCGGATCGGCACGGCGGAGCTGGGAGAGCAGGTCGAAGGCGGCCGAGGTGAGCCCGTGCCGCTCGTGCAGGCGTCGGACGGCCGCGCGGCGCATCAGGTCCAGCCGGGCGATCCGGCCGAAGACGCCGATGCCGGACGCGTCGACGTCCGGCCGGGCCGCCGCCCAGCTCGCCACCACTGCGTCGACCTCGTCCGGCTCCGTCACGCCGCCTCCTCCGGTCCCTTGCCGCAAAGACATCTAAGCGCTAACAATGTAGGTACTTACACATCTTGTCGCGGGTCGGTGCGCGAGGAAACCAGGGGAGAGGCCATGAGCGGGCAGCAGCTGGTCGGGATCGTCGGCGGCGGCGTGGGCGGCATAGTCGCGGCCATCGCGCTGCGGCGGCTCGGCCGCGAGGTCGTCGTCTTCGAGCAGGCCGCCCGCCTGGGCCGGGTCGGCGCCGACATCAACCTGACCCCCAACGCCGTGGCGGCGCTCGACGGCCTCGGCGAGGGTGTGGGGGAGCGGCTGCGCGAGACCGCCGCCCGGCCCTCGCACCGGATCAGCCGCACCTGGGACACCGGCGAGGAGACCTCCCGGCTGGAGATGGGCGCCGTCGCCGAGCAGCGCTACGGCTCACCGCAGCTGACCATCCACCGCGCCGACCTGCTCGACGCGCTCGTGCCCGCCCTGCCCGACGGCGTGCTGCGACTGGGCTGCACGCTGTCGGCGATCCGGCAGGACGGCGACCGGACGGTGCTCGAGTTCGCCGGCGGCGGCTCCGCGGAGGTCGACGTCCTGGTCGGCGCCGACGGGATCCACTCCGTCGTCCGCACGGCGCTGCTCGGCCCGGAGCAGCCGGAGTTCACCGGGGTGGTCGCCTACCGCGCCGTCGTCCCCGCCGATCGGCTCGCCGGCGTCCCCAACCTTGGCGCCTTCACGAAGTGGTGGGGTGCGGACCCGGCGACCCAGATCGTCACCTTCCCGCTCAACCGCGGCCGGGACGTGTTCGTCTTCGCCACCCGCCCGCAGGACTCCTGGCGGGAGGAGTCCTGGACCGCGCCCGGTGACGTCGAGGAGCTCCGCCGCGCCTATGCCGCCTTCCACCCCGAGGCCCGGGCGCTGCTCGACGCCTGCGACTCGGTGCTGAAGTCCGCGCTCTACGTCCGCGACCCGCTGCCGCGCTGGTCGGCCGGGACGCGCACCCTGCTCGGCGACGCCTGCCACCCGATGATGCCGTTCATGGCCCAGGGTGCCGGCATGGCGATCGAGGACGCCGTCGTCCTCTCCCGGGCGCTGGCCGGGCACGAGCCGGCCGACGCCGCCGCGGCGCTGCTGGTCTACGAGGCCGCCCGCCGTCCCCGCACCGCCGACGTGCAGATCGGCTCGCGCGGCAACGACTGGCTGCGGGTGGCCGGCAACGCCGACTGGGTCTACGGCTACGACGCCTGGACCGTCCCGCTGGGCTGACCCCGCTCCCGGAGCCGGGGCGGGCGCTGGGGGCGGTGGCGCCGGTAGGCGCTCCAGGCATCGGCCCTCGGGCGGCCATCCCGCCCGGGAGAGTGGCCGGCGGAAGGTCAATGCTCCGCCGATCGTCCGCCCGCCGCCCCGGCCCGGGCCGCAACGAGCGGAGAAGTACGGATCTTCGACGCTGCGGATGAGTCGCAGATCTTCTTGCCGCAAAGCCCTTGAGCGCTAAGTTGTGTGCGTGGTCACCGAGAGCGCCGCGCCGGTCCGCTGGACGCGCTACGTCGGCGCGTGGCTGGCCATCGGCAGCTCGCCCGGCGCGCTCGTGCTCGGCGCCCAGCTGGCCGGCGGGGGCGGGCCGCTGCCGCTGCCGTGGGTGGTGCCCGGCGTCGTCCTCATGGCCGTGCTGCTGGTGCTGCACGGCCGGCTCGGCCTGCGGCCGCCGATCGGCTCGGGGCAGACGTTCGCCGAGCTCAGCCGGGGCTACCTGGCCCCGCCGGCGCGGGCGGCGGTGGGCCTGCTCGTCGCGGCCGGCATGGTGGGGTGGGTCGGCTTCGGTCTCGGCATCGGCGGGGAGTCGCTGGGCCGGGTGCTCGACGTCCCCGCCGCGGCGTGCGTGCTCGGGCTCGGCGTCGCGGTCGGGGCGCTGGCCCTCAGCGACGTCCGGTACTGGAACCGGGTCGCCGTGGGGACGACGCTGCTGACCCTCGTCGCGGCCCCGCTGCTGCTGCTCGGCGTCGACCGCGTGCCGGCGCCGGTCACCTCCGCCGCGGGGCCGGGCTCGTCGGCCGTCGTGCTGCTCGGCGCGTTCGTCGGCTACGTCGCCGTCTTCATGCTGCGCTCCCCGGACTTCACCGCCGGGCTGGCGCACCGCGCCGGCCTGCTCGCCTGCGTCGCCGCGCTGGTGCTGCCCGCCGTGGGCCTGGTGCTCGTCGGCGCGGCGCTGCACCTGTCCGGGGACGGCACCGGCGACGCCACCCTCGCCGCGGTCGCCGCCATGCGGCTGGGCGGGGTGCCGATCGGCGACCTGCTCGTGGTCACCGCCGTCGTGGCGCCGGCCATCGCCGCGGCGTACTCCGGCGGGCTGGCGCTCAAGACCTTCACCGGCGCCCGGCCCCGGGTGGCGACCGCGGTCATCACCGTGCTGGGCCTGGTGCTCGGCGTCCTGGGCTTCCACCGCGGGCTGGTGGACTGGCTGTCGCTGCTGGCCGGCGTCGCGCCGCCGATCGCCGTCCCCTTCTGGGTCGAGGCGGCGCGCCGCCGGCGTGGCCGCGCCCCCCGCCGGATCCCCGTGCTCGTCTGGCTGCCGCCGGCGCTCGCCGGCGGCCTGCTCATGGCCGCCGGGGTGCCCGGCGCCCCGGTGGTCGCCCTGGCCGCGGCCCTGCTCCTCGCCGGCGGCTGGGGGCTCACCGGCCGCGCGCCGGCGTCCGCCCCGGAAGGGCAGTGGGCGCCTCCGGCGGTGCGCTGAGTCACTCCTCCGGCGCGGCGCGTTGCATGTCGGTTAATTACCAAGACTCTTTGCGCTCAGCTATTGACGGCTCGCGGAAATCCCGGCGACCATCTGTCGACGGATGTGGTCCGGCCCACTCGGGGTCCGCGGCCGCAGGAGGGGAGATCCGGGTGAAGCTGCTGCACGAGCCGCTCAGCGGCCGGTCGCAGGTCGTCCTCGGCGTCGTGGGTGTCATCGGCGTCGGCGTGGTGTGGGAGGTCCTGATCCGCTCGGGCCTGCTCGACGTGGCCGGGCTGCCGCTACCCAGCGGCGTCATCGGCGGCGTGGGCGACCTGCTGCCGGACGAGACCTTCTGGGACGCCGTCCTGTTCACCCTCGGCGAGTGGATGCTCGGCCTGGCGATCGCCACCGTGGCCGGGGTCCTCGTCGGCGGGCTGATGGGCGCCTTCCGCAGCGTCTTCATCGCCTTCGAGTGGCCGGTCGAGGCATTCCGCGTGCTGCCCTCGGTGGCCGTCGGGCCCATCCTCGTGCTGCTCATCGGCCAGGGGATGCTGCCGCTGGCGCTGACCGTGGCGCTCTCCTGCGTCTGGCCGATCCTGCTCAACACCATGTACGGCGTCCGGAGCACCGACACCACCGCGGTGATGACGGCGAAGAGCTTCGGCAGCAGCGACCTCGCCGTCCTGCGCACGGTGAAGATCCCCAGCACCCTGCCGTTCGCCTTCACCGGCGTCCGCATCGCCGCCTCCATCGGCCTGATCGTGGCCGTGAGCGCCGAGCTGCTCATCGGCAGCGGGGTGGGCATCGGCGGGTACATCCTCGCCAACACGGCCAACGCCACCAACCTGGACCTCGTCTACGCCGCGACGCTCGTCGCCGGTCTCCTCGGCGTCGTGGTCAACCTGGTCATGGCCAAGCTCGACGACGTCGTCTTCGGCTGGAAGAAGGGGCTGGCGCAGTGACCGTTCAGCAGGGCGACAAGATCCACGCTCCGCTCGGCGCGCCGGAGTCGGAGGCCGTCGAGGTGCGCGCCGCCGTCCCCGCACCCCCGCGCGCCAGGAGCCGCGGCGGCATCCCGTGGGCGGTCAAGGTGCTGCTGCGGCTGGTCGTCCCGGCGGCCATCCTCGGCGTCTGGTACCTGATCTCGCAGGGGGAGCGGTCCGGCCTGTTCGTCAGGGACCCGCTGACCTCCTTCCAGCGGTTCGCCGACGACTTCCTCTCCGGTGACGCCTCCCGGTTCTTCCTGGGTGACGCCACCTTCGACCACCTGTTCCCGAGCGTGGGGCGGGCGCTGACGGGTCTGGCGCTCGCCATCGTCGTCGGCGTGACCATCGGCGTCGTGCTGGGCCTCTCGCCGGTGCTCACCGCGCTGTTCCAGCCGCTGGTGCACCTCGGCCGCTCCCTGCCGAGCCCGGCCCTGATCGGGGTCTTCTTCTTCCTGTTCGGCACCGGCGACTCGCCGAAGATCTTCCTGATCGCCTTCAGCGTCGTCTGGCCGATCCTGCTCAACACCATCGACGGGGTCAGCTCGATCGGGCAGACCCGGGCTCAGGCGGCGCAGATCTTCCGCATCCCCGGCCGCGACGTGCTGCTGCACATCGTCCTGCCCGGGGCCGCTCCCAAGATCTTCGCGGGTATCCGGACCTCGCTGTCGTTCTCCCTGATCCTGATGATCATCTCGGAGCTGATGCGGTCCGAGAACGGGCTGGGCTACCAGCTCATCCAGTCCCAGCGGACCTTCGACTACGCCGGCTTCTGGTCGGTCCTCATCGTCCTGGTGATCCTCGGCGTGGTCTTCAACTTCATCTTCCTGGCAATCGAGCGACGCGTGCTCGCCTGGCACCGAGGAGCGACCCAGCAGAATGACTGAGACCAGCGTGACCCCCACCGCCTCCAGCGCCGAGCTCCTGCTCGACGGCGTCTCCCGCAGCTACGGCGACAACCTCGCCGTCCGCAGCATCAGCGCCGAGGTCCCCGCCTCGAAGATCAGCGTGATCGTCGGCCCGTCGGGCTGCGGCAAGTCGACGCTGCTGCGCATCATCTCCGGCCTCGACGAGCCCACCGCCGGCCGCGTCGAGTTCGAGGGCACGCCCGTGAAGGGCGTCCCCGAGGGCCTGGCGATGGTCTTCCAGGACTACTCGCGCTCGCTGTTCCCCTGGATGCGGGTGGACAAGAACGTCGCCTTCCCGATCAAGCACCTGCCGGCCAAGGAGCGGGCCGAGCGCGTGCGCTTCGCCATCGAGGAGGTCGGACTGTCGGGCAAGGAGAAGCTCTACCCCTGGCAGATGTCGGGCGGCATGCAGCAGCGCGTGGCCATCGCCCGCGCCCTGGCCAGCCACCCGAAGCTGCTGCTGATGGACGAGCCCTACGCCTCGGTCGACGCGCAGACCCGCGCCGACCTCGAGGACCTGCTCATGCGGATCCAGGCGGAACTCGGCATCACGGTGCTCGTGGTCACCCACGACATCGACGAGAGCGTCTACCTCGCCGACCGGATCATCGTGCTGTCCGCGCCGCCGAGCGTCGTCGCCGAGGTGATCGACGTCGACCTGCCCCGGCCGCGCGACCACATCACCACCAAGACCGACCCGCGGTTCGTCGAGATCCGCGGGCACGTGACCCGGCTGCTGCGCGGCAAGGAGGCGGCGGCGCACGGCGCCGCCTGACCGCCAGGTCGCGGCTCGGTCACGTTCCGGCCACCTGATTGACACGCCCCGGTCGCCCCGACCAGGCTCGTAAAGACCATTTAGCGCTCAGATTCTGAGTCCGGAGGTATCGACATGAAGTTCCGTGGTGCGATCGCAGGCGCGACCGCCTTCGCCATGCTGGGCCTCGCCGCGTGCGGTGGGGACGACGACGGCGGCAACGGCAACGGCGCCGCCGGTGGCGGCGGCTCGGCCGACGGCGAGCTGGAGACCACCGAGGTCACCGTGGGCGCGCTCCCGCTGGCCGACTACTCCGCCCTCTACTGGGCGCAGGAGAACGGCTTCTTCGAGGAGGAGGGCCTGACGGTCACCCTCGAGCCGGTCCAGGGCGGCCCGCAGGCCGCGCAGAACGTGGCCACCGGCGAGCTCGACATGAGCTTCTCCAACACGATCTCGACCTCGATCGCCGCGCAGAGCGGGCTGCCGATCCAGACCGTCGTCCTCACCAGCGCCCTGGGCGCCGGCGGCCTGTCGGTCTACGTCACCCCCGACTCCGACATCCAGTCGCTCGAGGACCTCGACGGCGCCACGATCGGCATCAACGCCACCAACAACATCGGTGACGTGACGCTGCGCAACCTGCTCAGCGAGGAGGGCCTGGACGACGTCGAGCCGACGTTCGTCGAGGTGCCCTTCCCCGAGATGCTCTCCGGTGTCCAGGCCGGGTCGATCGACGTCGGCTACTCGCCCGAGCCGTTCTCCTCGGCCGCCCTCGAGGCGGGCATGCGCGAGATCGTCGACCTGACCGCCCCCGACGGTCCGAACGACGGCCTGGCGGTGTCGAACTTCATCGCCAGCGACCAGTTCATCGAGTCCAACCCGAACACGGTCGCCGCCTTCGCCCGCGCGATGTACGCCGCCGGCGAGGACATCATGGCCAACGAGGCCGCGTGGCGGGAGTGGCTGCCGACGATCGCCCAGGTCTCCCCGGAGGTCGCGGCGGGGATCGCGATGCCGGAGTTCCTGACCGAGACCGACGTCGAGCGCATCCGCGAGGTCACCGACATCCTGGTCGAGCAGGGGCTGCTCGAGGACGGCTACGACCCGGCCGACGACACCTTCGTCGCCGAGGGCTGAGCCGCCGATGACCACCCGTGCCGCTGACGCCTCCCCGGCTCGCGGGGCCGCCGGCCCGTCCGGCGACCCCGGGCTCCGGGTGGCCCTGCTGGGCCACGGCGCCATCGGCCGGGTGGTCGCCCGGGAGCTCCTCGCCGGCGCGGTGGACGGCGCCACCCTGGCGTGCGTCGTCACCCGCTCGCCGGCCGGGGAGCTCCCGGTCCCGCAGCTGTCGCTGACCGAGGCGGTCGCCGTCGCCGACGTCGTGGTGGAGTGCGCCGGCCCGGCCGCCCTGGTCGAGGTGGTCGAGCCGGTGCTGGCCGCCGGCCGCGACCTCGTCGTCAGCTCGGTGGCCGGCCTGCTCGACCCCCGCCTCGCCGGCCGGCTGGGCGAGCTCGGTCCCGGCCGGCTGCGGTGCACCCACGGCGCGCTGGGCGGGCTGGACCTGCTGGCCTCGGCCGCCGCCGTGGGCGGGCTGGAACGTGCCGTGCTGCGCACCACCAAGAAGCCGCACGCCCTCGTGCAGCCCTGGATGGACGAGGCCGAGGCCCGCCGCGTGGCCGATGCCACGGCCGACGTGCTCGTCTTCGCCGGCACCCCGGCCGAGGCCGCGCGGCTGTTCCCGCAGTCGCTCAACGTGGCCGCGGCCCTGGCGCTGGCGGTCGGCGACCCCGGGGTCGTGACCGTCGAGCTGCACGCCGATCCGGCGGCCGACCTCACCACGCACCGCATCGAGGCGTCGGGGCCGCAGGGTTCCTACGCGTTCGAGGTGCAGAACCGCCCGAGCCCGGACAACCCGCGCACGAGCGCGGTCGTGCCGTACTCGATCCTGCGCACCCTCAGCGGGCTCACCGCCCGACCCCCGCTGATCGCCTGATGGAGGACCTCCCCGCCCGGCAGCCCGCCGTCCCCCGGCGGGCTCCCTCGGGGAGGCCGGACGTCGCCGGACTCCGGACAGGTCCCCGCCCCGCCCCTCTTGACCGTGGCCGGGGCCACTCCTACTCTCGTCCATAGATCTCTGAGCGCTAAGAAGATGAGCCCTCAGAGGGGCCACATCCCGGAGGAGCACCATGACCGACCTCGACCTCGAGCGGGCCGTGCCGCGCGTCCCCGCGGAGCGGTCGCCGGCCGTCGACGCCCTCCAGGCGTCGCTGCGCGACGAGATCCCGGTCGCCGGCCGCTGGCAGCGGGGGAGCGGTGAGCTCATCGAGTCGGTCGACCCGGCCACCGGCAAGGTCTTCGCCACGCTGCACGCAGCCACCGTCGACGACGTCGACCGCGCGGTCCGCGGCGGCCTGCGGGCGGCCGAGGAGTCCGGCTGGACGGCGATGCTGCCGCACGAGCGCGCCCGCGTCCTGTACCGCATCGGCGAGGCCCTCGAGCGCGACGCCGACACCGTCTCGGCGCTGCAGACGCTCGACACCGGCAAGACCCGCGGCGAGACCCGGGCGCTGTGCCTGAGCGCGGCCAACACCTTCCGCTACATGGCCGCGACGCTGGAGACCATGGTCGGGGACATCACCCCCTCCCGCGGCGAGTACCTCACCTTCGCCACGTGGGAGCCCATGGGCGTCGTCGGTGCCATCACCCCGTGGAACTCCCCGATCGCCAGCGACGCGCAGAAGATCGCCCCCGCGCTGGCCGCCGGCAACGCCGTCGTCTCCAAGCCGCCGGTGTGGGCGCCGTGGGTCACCCTCCACCTCGCCCGGCTGGCCGAGGAGGCGGGGCTGCCCGCCGGCCTGCTCTCGGTGCTCCCCGGCGCCGGCCGGACCGTGGGCGAGGCGCTGGTCGCCCACCCGCAGATCTCCAAGATCACCTTCACCGGGGGCACCACCACCGGCAAGCACCTCGGCGAGGTCGCCGCCCGCAAGGTCATGCCGGTGACCCTGGAGCTGGGCGGCAAGTCCCCGACGATGGTCTTCCCCGACGCCGACCTCGACCAGGCGGTGGCCGGGGTGGTCTACGGGATCTTCAGCTCCACCGGCCAGAGCTGCATCGCCGGCTCGCGCGTCTTCTTGCACCGCGAGATCGCCGACGAGTTCACCGCCCGCCTGGTCGCGGCCACCGAGGGGCTCGTCGTCGGCCCCGGTGACGACCCGCGCACCCACGTGGCGCCGATGATCACCCACTCGCACCGGGACGGCGTGGCCCGCATGGTCGACGACGCCGTGGCCGCCGGCGCGACCGTGCTCACCGGCGGGCGGGTGCCCGACACCGACGAGCTCGCCGCCGGCGCCTACTACCCCCCGACGATCCTCACCGGCGTCGCCAACGACGCGCGGATCTGCCAGGAGGAGGTCTTCGGCCCGGTCGCGGTGCTGCTGACCTTCGACGACGAGGACGACCTGGTCGCCCAGGCCAACGACACCGTCTTCGGCCTGGCGGCCGGCATCTGGACCCGGGACTTCCCCCGAGCCTGGCGGGTGGCCCGCGCGGTCAAGGCCGGCACGGTCTGGGTGAACACGTACAAGCAGTTCAGCATCTCCACCCCGTTCACCGGGCTCAAGGAGAGCGGGATCGGCCTGGAGAAGGGCCGCGACGGGATCCGCTCGTACATGCACCAGAAGTCCATCTACGTCGACGTCAGCGGACGCCCGCTCCCGTGGGGCGCCCCGGGAGGGTTCGAGCGATGAGCACGAGCACGCAGATCAGCGGCGCGCACCCCTACAGCCCGGCGTTCGCCGTCGGCGACCTGGCCTTCGTGTCCGGCGCGCTGTCGGTGGACCCCGACGGGGTCGCCGTCCCCGGCCGCACGGAGGCCATCGAGGCCGCCACCGCCCGGCTCACCGAGCGGCTGGAGACTGTCGGCATGCGCCTGGCCGACGTCGTGAAGACGACGTACTTCGTGACCGACCTCAGCCTGCGCGCCGAGGCCAACGCCCACTACCAGCAGGTGTTCGCCGAGCCCCGCCCGGCGCGCAGCTTCGTCGAGGTGGCGGGCCTGCCCTACGGGGCGACCGTCGAGATCGAGGCGATCGCGCACCGCGGTCGCGCCCACTGACCCGAGATCCGTCCCGACTCAACCGGAGGAGAACCGCAGTGACCACCGAGCAGACCACCACCCCCGAGCAGGGCACGCCGGCAGCGGGCGCGGACCTCGAGCAGCTCATCGACTCGTGCCTGGCCACCGCGGAGAGCCGCTACGAGGACTGGGACACCCTGGGCTTCCAGGCGGCCAAGGGCGGCGACAAGTTCAAGCGCGCCCAGATCCGCTACATCGGCTCCGGCGCCACCGGCGACCACACGACCGACAACCGCATCCTGCAGGCCGAGCACTTCACCTTCTCGAACATGCTGCTGCCGTCCGGCTGCGTGGGCCCCGAGCACACCCACCACGACGTGGAGGAGGTCTTCTACGTCCTCCAGGGGAAGGTCGAGTTCGCCGTCCACGACGTCGAGGACGGCACCAAGAAGGCCACCCGCGTCCTGGGCTACCGCGACCTCCTGCGGGTGCCGGCCGGCGTCCCCCGCTCGCTGCGGACGGTCAGCGAGGAGGACGCCCTGATCTGCGTGATCATCGGCACCCCCAAGCCGCAGCTGCCGACCTACCCGCCGTCCTCGGAGATGTACGGCGTCACGCGCTGACCCCCACCGCGAACCACCAGAGCTGAGGAGTCCGGGCATGGAGAGGAACCTCGCCGGCGAGGACGGGCGGCACACCCTGCGCGTCCAGCAGAAGACCTACGAGGCCGACGGCATCACGAGCGTCACGCTGGTCGACCCCGCGGGCGGCGCCCTGCCGACCTGGAAGCCGGGTGCCCACCTGGCGCTGCACCTGCCCAACGGGCTGCTGCGCGAGTACTCGCTGTGCTCGGACCCCTCGGACTCCTCGCGCTGGACCGTCGCGGTGCTGCGGACGCCGGACTCGCGCGGCGGCAGCACCTGCGTGCACGACGCGCTCTCGGTCGGTGCGCACGTGCAGGTCGACGGCCCGCGCAACGCCTTCCACCTCGAGGAGGCGCCCAAGCACTTCCTCATCGCCGGTGGCATCGGGATCACGCCGATCATCACCATGGCCCGCGAGCTGCAGTCCCGCGGCGCCGACTGGGCGATGCTCTACACCGGCCGCAGCCGGCAGACGATGGCGTTCCTCGACGCCGTCTCGGCGCTGCCGCGCGAGCGGGTGCACGTGCACGTCGACGAGGAGAACGGGCGCTACCCCGACCTCAAGGCGATCCTGCACAGCCAGGACCCGCGCACCCTCGTCTACTGCTGCGGGCCGACCCCGCTGATGGACGCCGTGGCCGAGGCGATGGAGGACCCGTCCCTGCTGCGGCTCGAGCGGTTCAAGGCGCCCGAGCGGGTCGTCGCCGAGGACGAGACCGACGAGGCCTTCGACGTCGTCCTCGCCTCCAGCGGGGAGCGGATCCCGGTCGGCGCGGACGTGTCGGTGCTGCAGGCGCTGGAGGACGCCGGCGTGCCGGTCGAGTCCTCCTGCACCGAGGGCATCTGCGGCACCTGCGAGACGACGGTGGTCAGCGGCGACGTCGACCACCGGGACTTCCTCATGAGCGCCGAGGAGCACGAGGCGGCCGGGACGATGATGGTCTGCGTCTCCCGCTGCCGCTCCCGCGAGCTCGTCCTCGACCTCTAGCGCCCCGCCCCCTCCCGCCGAATTGGCCACTTCGGCGAGGGGGCCGCCCCCGGTCTCCCGCCGAAGTGACCACTTCGGCGAAGAGGGACCACCGCCAGCACCTCACACCCCAGGAGACGACGTCATGAGCGACCACCGCGTGCACTACGCCGACGAGCCGGTCGTCCGGCTGATGGCCCTGCGCTCGGTCACCCTCGGGGTGCCCGACCCGGCGACGTCGCGGGACTTCTACAGCGAGGCCTGGGGCCTGGGGGTCAGCGACGCCGACGACGACGCCGGCCGGTTCTGGCTGCGCGGCACCGGCGAGGAGCACCACGTCCTCGAGCTGCAGAAGACCGAGCAGAACTCGCTCGGCGGGGTCAGCTTCGCCGTCGGCACCCGCCGCGAGATCGACGACGCCGCCCGCCGGCTCACCGACCTGGGCATCCCGCTGCTGCGCGAGCCCGGCCCCTACGACGACGCCGCCGGCGGCTACGGCCTGGCGCTGGTCGACCCCGAGGGGCGGATCGTCGAGCTGGCCGCCGACGTGCACGCCGTCGTCCGCCGGGACCAGGGCGGCTACGCGGCACTGCCGAAGAAGCTCGCCCACGTCGTCCTCAACACCGTCGACATCGACCGCGCCACCGCCTTCTACTGCCAGGTGCTGGGCATGCGGATCTCCGACTGGTCGGAGCACCAGATGTCGTTCCTGCGGTGCAACCCCGAGCACCACGTCATCGCCTTCAACCAGGCGCCGTGGACGTCGATCAACCACGTCGCCTACGAGATGGCGTCGGTCGACCACTTCATGCGCGGCATCGGCAGCCTCAAGGTCGCCGGCGTGACGCCGCAGTGGGGCCCGGGCCGGCACGGTCCCGGCGACAACACGTTCTCCTACTACACCGACCCCGCGCAGCTGGTCTGCGAGTACACCTCCGAGGTCATCCAGGTCGACGAGGACTCCTGGCTGTGCCGCACCTGGCGGCGCACCCCGGAGCTGTCCGACCAGTGGCGCACCGCCGGCCCGCCCACCACCTCGGTGCGCTCGGCGATGGCCGGCGTCCCCGACGCCGGCGCGCGCGGGCTGGTCGACACCAAGCCGGAGTACTTCCTGCCCGTGTCGGCCGACAACGGCGCCGGGCTGGGCGTCGGGGTCGAGGCCTGACGTGACCGCACCCGCCCGCACCCGCCTGGCCGGGGGCATCGCCGTCACCGACCAGGGGAGCGGCCGGCCGGTCCTCCTCCTGCACGGCATCGGCGGCAGCGCGGCCTCGTGCGCCGGGCTGTCCGCCGAGCTGGCCGCCGCCGGCGCCCGGGCCATCGCCTGGGACGCCCCGGGCTACGGGGAGTCCGCCGACCCGGCCGGACCGGACGACGCCGACCTGCCCGCCCGCGTCGTGGCGCTGCTCGACGAGCTGGGCCTGGACCGCGTCGACCTCTTCGGCACCTCCTGGGGCGGCGTCATCGCCACCGTCGTGGCCGCCCGGCACCCCGAGCGGGTGCGCACCCTGGTGCTGGCCGACTCCACCCGCGGGTCGGGCACCAGCCCCGAGCGGGCGGTGGCCATGCGGCTGCGGGTCGCCGACCTCGCCGACGCCGGCGCCGAGGCCTTCGCCGCCCAGCGTGCGCCGCGGCTGGTGGCCCCCGGCTGCGACCCGGAGGTGGCCGAGGCCGTGCGCGCCGAGATGGCGCGGGTGCGGCTGCCGGGGTACGCCGGCGCCGCGGAGTTCATGGCCGCCACCGACACCGCCGCGCTGCTGCCGTCCATCGCCGTCCCGACGCTGGTGCTGGTGGGCGAGCACGACGTGGTCACCGGCGTCGAGGAGTCCCGGCTGCTGGCGCAGCGCATCCCCGGCGCCCGCCTGGTCGTCGTCCCCGGGGCCGGCCACGCCGCGCTCACCGAGCGGCCCGCCGAGGTGGCCCGCGCGGTGCTCGACCTGTGGGAGACGGCGTGAGCCGCCTGAGCGTCGTCACCGGCGCCGCCCGCGGGCTGGGCCGGGTCATCGCCGAGACCCTCGCCGCCGAGGGCGACCGGCTCGTGCTCTGCGACATCCGCGGCGAGCTGCTGGAGCAGACCGCCGCCGAGCTGCGGTCCGGCGGCGCCGAGGTGACCGCGCTGACCGTCGACATCGCCGACCCCCACTCGGTGGCCGCGCTCGCCGCGTGCACCGAGTCACTCGGCGGCGTCGACGCGCTGGTGAACAACGCCGCGCTGGCCGACGGCGTCGGCGGCGACGCGTTCTGGGAGCTCGACGTCGAGGCCTTCCGCCGCATCATGACCGTCAACGCCCTGGGCACCTGGCAGGTCTCGGCGCGGCTGGTCCCGCAGATGCTGGACAAGGGCGCCGGCGCGATCGTCCACGTCGCCTCCGACACCGCCATCTACGGCTCGCCGAAGCTGGTGCACTACGTCGGCTCCAAGGGCGCGGTCATGGCGATGACCCGCACCATGGCCCGCGACGCCGGCCCGCACGGCGTCCGGGTGAACGCCGTCGCCCCCGGGCTGATCCGCGTGGAGGCGACCGAGACCGTGCCCGACCACCGGTTCCGGCTCTACGCCGAGAACCGGGTGCTCCCGCGCGAGCAGACCCCGCAGGACGTCGCCGACCTCGTCGCCTACCTGCTGTCCGACCGGGCCGGGTACGTCACCGGCCAGGTCGTGGCGGTCGACGGTGGCTTCGTGATGCCGCAGTGACCGCCGTCATCCGGGCAGAAGTGCACTTCTGCACCGGGCAGAAGTGCACTTCTGCCCACGAGGGGAGAGGCTGAGATGGACCTCCAGCTGAGCGGGCGCACGGTCGTCGTGACCGGGGCGAGCTCCGGCGTCGGCCTGGCCACCACCCGCATGCTCGTCGCCGAGGGCGCCGCGGTCGTGGCCTCCGCCCGCGACCTCGACCGCCTGCAGGCCGCCGTCGGTGCGCTGCCCGGCCCCGGCAAGGTGCACGCGGTCGCCTGCGACGTCGTCGACCGCGCCGCGGTGGAGGCGATGGTCGCCGAGGGCGCCGAGGTGTTCGGCGGGGTGGACGGCGTGGTCTGCAACGCCGGCCGCTCGCTGATGGCGCCGATCTCCGACACCAGCGACGAGCAGATCCGCGAGGAGCTCGACCTCAAGGTCTTCGGCGCCTGGAACGTGATCCGCGCCGCCCGGCCGCACCTGGCCGCCTCCGACGCCGCCTCGGTGGTCAACGTCAACGCGATCCTGGCCAAGCAGCCGGAGTCGCGGCTGGCGATCACCTCGGCGGCCCGCGCGGCGCTGCTCAACCTGACCCGGACGCTGTCGGCGGAGCTCGGCCCGGAGGGCATCCGGGTCAACTCGGTCGCGCTCGGGCTGGTCGACACCGGCCAGTGGCGGCGGCGCTACGAGGCCGCCGGGACGGCGCAGAGCTACGAGGAGTGGAGCGCGGAGATCGCCGCCGACCGCGGCATCGCGCTGGGCCGCTTCGGCCGCGCCGAGGAGGTCGCCTTCCCGATCGTCACCCTGCTCTCCCCGCTGTCGTCGTACTGCACCGGCACCACCGTCGACGTCGGCGGCGGCGTCGCCCGCTACCTGTGAGAGGCCTCATGACCAGCGAACGACACCCGACCGGCGGCGACGTCCTCGTCGCCGTGATGAAGCGGCACGGCATCGACACCGCGTTCGGCGTCATCAGCGTGCACAACCTGCCGCTGGTCGAGGCGGTGGCCCGCGAGCTGCGCTTCGTCGAGATGCGCCACGAGGCCGCGGTGGTCAACGCCGCCGACGGCTACGCCCGCGCCACCGGCGGCATCGGCGTCGCGATCACCAGCACCGGCACGGGTGCCGGCAACGCGGCGGGCTCGATGATCGAGGCGCTCACCGCCGGCAGCCGCGTCCTGCACGTAACGGGGCAGATCGACAGCCCGCACTACGACCCGGCGGCGCCGGGGTCCGCGCGCGGGGTCATCCACGAGTTCCCCGGCCAGCGGCAGATGCTCGAGGCGATCTCCGCCTTCGCCGCCACCGTGCCCTCGGCCGACCGCGCCGAGGCC
The DNA here is from genome assembly GCF_046233715.1 of Trujillonella humicola. Classification (NCBI taxonomy): domain Bacteria; kingdom Bacillati; phylum Actinomycetota; class Actinomycetes; order Geodermatophilales; family Geodermatophilaceae; genus Trujillonella; species Trujillonella humicola. The sequence continues at coordinate 35,317 of NZ_JBJNRJ010000026.1, forward strand.
ACGCTGGAGGAGGCGATCGCGGCGATCCTGGGCACGCCCGGCGGCCCGGCCAGCGTGGAGTGGCCCTCGGACCTGCAGTACCTCGCCGACCCGGCCACCCAGCAGCCGGTCACCGCCGCGCCGGTGCCCGCCCCGGAGCCCGACGCCGAGGCCCTCGACGCCGCGGCCGCGCTGCTGGCCGCCGCGCACCGCCCGCTGCTGTGGGTCGGCGGCGGCGCGGCCGGGGCGCCGCAGGAGCTCGCCGAGCTCGTGCACCGGCTCGGCGCCGGCGTGCTGACCAGCAACTCCGGCCGGGCGATCGTGCCCGAGGACGACCCGCTGGTCATCGGCAACTTCGCCAGCACCCCGGCCGTCGCCCCGCTCATCGCCGAGGCCGACCTGCTGCTCACCGTCGGCAGCCACTTCCGCTCCAACGAGACGAGGAGCTACGCGCTCGAGCTGCCCAAGCGGCACGTGCAGATCGACGTCGACCCCGCCGCCGTCGGCCGGGTGTACCCCGCCGAGGTCGGCCTGGTCGGCGACGCCCGCGCGGTGCTGGCCGCCCTGCTGGAGCGGCTGCCCGCGGTCGCCACCGAGCCTGGCTGGACCGGGCGGGTGACGGCGGTGCGCGAGCAGGTGCGCGCCGACCTGTTCGGCTACATCGGCGGCTACGCCGAGATCTGCGCCGGGCTGCGCGCGGTGCTGCCGCGGGAGTCCGTCGTCGCCCGCGACGTGACCATCCCGTCGAGCCAGTGGGGCAACCGGCTGCTGGAGTTCTACGACCGGCGCTCGAACGTCTTCCCGCTCGGCGGCGGCATCGGCCAGGGCCTGGCGATGGGCATCGGCGCGGCGCTGGGCCGGCCGGAGGCGCCCACGGTCGTCATGGCCGGCGACGGCGGCCTCGCCGTCCACCTGGGCGAGCTCGCCTCGCTGGCCGGCACGGGCGCGTGGGTCGTCGTCCTGGTCTTCAACGACGGCGGGTACGGCGTCCTGCGCAACATGCAGAAGGCGAACGGCTTCGACGTCACCGGCGTGGACCTGTTCACCCCCGACTTCGAGAAGCTGGCCCACGCCATGTCGATGCCGTACTGGCTGGTGCAGGGGCCCGGCCGGTTCGAGGCCGTGCTCCGCGAGGCGGTCGCCGCCCGCGGGCCGGTGGTCGTGGAGGTCGACGTGACCGCGCTCGACCCGGTGCCCGGCGCCTTCACCCCGCCGGTGCACATCCCGTCCCCGGAAGGGAGCCACTGACGTGACCGACGAGCTGGCCGCCGCAGTCCTGTGCCTGCGCTCGGGCGGTGAGCCCGCCGACTGGTTCCTCGACCAGGTGCACGCCCTCGGCGCCGTGGAGTGGTCGCCCGAGGGCGACCCCGACGACGTCGCCTGGGTGGCCCAGGCCGGCGAGGCGGTGGCGCGCGACGCCGGCGGCGGACCGGTGCACCTGCTCGCCGCCGGGACGGCGGTGCCCCGGGCGCTGCTGCTGGCCGCCCGCCGTCCCGACCTGGTGGTGAGCGTGCTGGCCGCCGACCCGGAGGTGGACGAGGCCGACCCGGCCTACTGGGAGCTGCTCCGCCAGGTGCAGACCCCCACCCTGGTGGTGGTCGCGGCGCCCGAGCCCGACACCGACACCTCGCAGGCGCAGACCGTGGCCGGCGGCGTGTCCAACGGCGTGATGGTGATCGTCGACGGCACCGCGGCCCCGGTGCACCGCAGCAACCCCCGCTCCTTCGCCGAGTGGGTCACCGCGTTCATGTCCATCGCCGAGGGGCTGTCGTCCCTCGAGCCCCAGGCCAGGGAGGAAGCGCATGCCTGAGCAGTACCTGGAAGAGCACCAGACGCACCCGCACCCGATCAGCCCGTACGAGCTCAAGCTCTCCGGCGCGATCATGGAGGTCTTCGGGCGCGGCGTGCACGACCTGCCCGGCCTGGTCGACGGCCTGAACGGCCTCGGCCTCAACGCCCCCGACGGGGGTCCCTGGACCGCGGACTCGCTCCGCGCCGAGATGCGCCGACTGGGAGACTGAGATGACCGACGTCACGACCCCGCCCACCGCCGGGACCGCCGCTCCCGCCCGCCCGCGGGTGGCGAAGACCCCGAAGGTCGTCGGCACCCGCCGCACCCTGTCGGCGGAGGAGCTCGCGGCCACCGGCCTGCGCGACCGCTGGTACCCCATCCTCCCGTCGCGCTTCATCGGCGCCGGCGAGATGAAGAAGGTGACCCGCCTCGGGGTCGACTGGCTGCTGTTCCGCAACGCCCATGGCCGGATCTCGATGCTCGAGGACCGCTGCCCGCACCGCAGCGCCCCGCTGTCGGTCGGCCAGCACCTCGGGGACCGGGTGGCCTGCCGCTACCACGGCGTCCAGGTCGACGGCTCCGGCACCGTGGTCAGCGTGCCGGGCATGCCCGGCTGCGCCCTGGAGGGCAAGAAGGCCACCGTCTCGCTGGCCGTGGTCGAGGCCGCGGACACGATCTTCGCCTTCGTGCCGCTGACCGAGGACTCGCAGCCGACCGAGTTCGCCCTGCCCGACCGGCTGGCCGACGACGCCGTCTCCTGGTTCCCCAACTACGCCGAGTGGGCCGGGCCGTGGCGGTTCTACATGGACAACGTGCTCGACCCGATGCACGGCGCCTTCCTGCACCGCGACTCGCACTCGATGTTCGGGGGCGACACCTCCGCCCGGTTCCGCATCCGGGAGACCGACCGCGGCTTCTTCTTCGAGAAGACCGACCAGCGCGGCGTGAACTTCGACTGGGTCGAGTTCGCCCGGGGGGCGATGGACTACGTCGACCTGGAGATCCCCTACGCGCAGAACGCCGGCCCGGGCGGGACCTTCGGCATCGTCGGCATGGCCACCCCGATCGACGAGCACAACTCGGCGATCTTCCACTGGCGCACCCGCCGGGTGGAGGGCTGGGAGCGGGAGGTGTGGCGCTTCCTGTACCGGACCCGGCTGGAGGCCAAGCACTGGCAGGTGCTCGAGCAGGACCGGATCGTGCTCGAGGCCCTCGCCTCCGACGCCGACGTCGACGAGCACCTCTACCAGCACGACCTCGGCGTCTCCCGGATCCGCCGGATGTACCGCGCCGACGCCCAGGCGCAGGCCGCGCAGCTGGTCGCCGCGGCGAATGGCTGACGGAGGACCCCCTGCCCCGGCGGGGGCCCCGTCGACGGACGGGGCCCCCGCCGAGGAGACCATGCTGCTGACGGTCTTCCTGCGGCACGACCAGTCGCAGGACCTGGTGCAGCAGCGGGACAAGCTCGACGCCGTCGACTGGTGGAACGGCTTCCCGCCCGAGGGCTGCGAGGTCGTCTCCTGGGTGGTCGCCATGGGCGTGGGGCAGATCGTCACCCTGCGGCTCCCGCCGAGGCTGCTGCAGGTGGTGAACGTCGAGCTGGAGCGCCGCGCGTGGGGTGTCTTCCGGACCGACTTCTACCCCACCTACGACTTCCTGCAGACGCGCGAGCGCCTCGTCCGCGAGGCCAACGAGAGGACGGGACGGCCATGAGGGTCGGCGCCGACGGCGTGCCGGAGCCGCCGCGGCCGGGCATGTTCAGCAACGCCCGGGTGCACGGCGACCACTTCTTCCTCTCCGGCATGCACGCCGGCGGGCCGGACGGGCCGGTCGGCGGCGACGACGCCTACCTGCAGGCGGTGGAGACCTTCCGCCGGGTGCGCGCGCTGACCGAGGCCTGCGGCGCGTCGGTCGACGACATCCTCGTGCTGCGGGTCTACCTCACCGACGTCGACGACAAGGTCGCCGTCGGGCGGGCCCGGTCGGAGGTGTTCTCCGGCGACTTCCCGTGCTCGACGCTGATCGGCGTCGCCGCGCTGGTCGACCCGGGCCTCAAGGTCGAGGTCGAGGCGCAGGGCATCAGGGGCAGCGCCTCGTCCTCCTGACCGCCGTCCCCCCTCGACGAGATCTGCACACTCGTCGCCATCGGCGCCTGATGGTGACGACTGTGCAGATCTCGCCGGCGGTCGGGGGTCCGGGTCAGCGCTCGGCGGCGGCCGCGGCCTCGGTCAGGTCCAGGCCCGGCGTGGCCTCCTGCAGGCAGTCGAACAGCCGGCCCAGCAGCCGCGCCAGGTCCTCGCGCTCCTCGGTGGTCAGCCCCTCGAGCATCCGGGACATGTTCTGGAAGTGCAGGTCGGCGGTGCGGTCGACCAGCTCCCGGCCGGCGTCGGTCAGCGAGACGTAGACCATGCGGTGGTCCTCGGGGTCGCGCTCGCGGCGCACGAGGCCGTCCTTCTCCAGCCGCTTCACCCGCAGGGTGAGCCCGCCGGTGGTGACGAGGGTCTGCCGGGCCAGCTCACCGGCCGACAGCCGCTGCTCGGGACCGGACCGGCGCAGCGCGGCGAGGACGTCGAAGCCGGGCTCGGTCGCGCCGGCCTCGGCGAAGCGGTCGCCGATGGCCGAGCGGTACAGCAGGAAGCTGCGGTGCAGGCGCCCGAACACCTGCATCGCCGAGACGTCCAGGCCCGGGCGGACCCGACCCCACTGGCCGATGATCTCCTCGACGGCGTCCCGCGCGCGGGTGCCGACGGCGTCGGTCGCGGTCATGGTCCTCCTCGGGCCGGGCCGGCTGGTGTGTGCGCAGTAACATCTTGGCACTGAGAATCTTTCCTTGTTCTGTGATCCGGGCCTCATTCGGTCCGGATGGTCCGTGCCCCTGCCGTTGGCGCCGGCGCCGCCTCGGGTGAGGATGCGCGGGTGCCGCTGGGCGGGGGAGGACCATGAGCGAGGACGTCGTCGGGGGCCGGCTGGTCGAGCGGCCGGTGCGCCCGCTGCCCGGGGCCGGCCGGCTCGTCCGCGACGCCGGGCCGCTGTACGCGGGCAACGCGCTCGTCGGGTTCGTCTTCGCCGCCACCGGTCCGGTCGCGGTGATCCTCGCCGTCGGCGACCAGGGCGGGCTCTCGCAGGCGCAGATCGCCAGCTGGGTCTTCGGCGCCTTCTTCCTCAACGGCGTCCTCACGGTGCTCGCCTGCTGGCTGTACCGGCAGCCGCTGGCCTTCTTCTGGACCATCCCGGGCACGGTGCTCGTCGGCCCGGCGCTGGGGCACCTGAGCTGGCCGGAGGTCATCGGCGCCTTCGTCGTCACCGGGCTGCTCGTGGCCGCCCTGGGCCTGTCCGGGCTGGTCCGCCGGGTCATGGACGTCGTCCCGATGCCCATCGTCATGGCGATGGTCGCCGGGGTGTTCCTGCGCTTCGGGATCGACCTGGTCCGCGCGCTGCAGGACGACGCCGCGATCGCCGCGCCGATGGTCGTCGCCTTCCTGGCGCTCAGCGCGCTGCCGGCGCTCGGCGCCCGGGTGCCGCCGGTCCTCGGTGCGCTGGTCGTGGGGGCGGTCGCCGTCGCGCTGTCCGGGCGGTTCGACCCAGGCACGGCCGACGGCGTGCTCGCCGCGCCGGTGTTCACCGCCCCGGCCTGGTCGCCGCAGGCGCTGCTGGAGCTCGTCGTCCCGCTGGCGATCACCGTGATCGTCGTCCAGAACGGGCAGGGCGTCGCGGTCCTGCGGGCGGCGGGGCACACGCCGCCGGTCACCGCGGTCACGGTCGCCTGCGGGGCGTGGTCGGTCCTGACCGCGGCCGTGGGGACCGTCTCCACCTGCCTGACCGGCCCGACCAACGCGCTGCTCGCCGCCTCCGGGGAGCGCTCGCGGCAGTACACGGCCGGCGTCCTGTGCGGGCTGCTCGCGATCGTCTTCGGCCTGTTCGCGCCGCTGTTCACCGGCCTGATGCTGGGTACCCCGACGGCGTTCGTGGCCGCCCTCGGCGGGCTGGCGATGCTGCGGGTGCTGCAGACGTCGTTCGTCACGGCCTTCGGAGGTGCCCGGCCGTTCGGCGCGCTGGTCACCTTCGTGGTGACCGTCGCCGACGTGACCGTGCTCAACGTCGGATCGGCGTTCTGGGGCCTGGTCGCCGGGCTCGCCGTGTCCTGGCTGCTCGAGCGCCCGGCCCGGGCCGGGTGACGGCGGCGGCGGGTGGCGCGCACGGGGCGGGAGGGACGCGCGGCCGCGACGGCGGGTGCCCGCCGGGCCCGCGGGGCATGGCACCCTCGCAAGGACGTCGGCCCGGGTGTCGGCGAGCAGACCTGACCCTGGAGACGCCGAGCGTGGACACGACCGTCGTGGTGCCGACGTTCAACGAGCGCGGCAACGTCGCGGAGCTCGTCCGCCGGCTGGACGAGGCGCTGCAGGGGCGCGACGCGGAAATCCTCTTCGTCGACGACTCCGACGACGACACCGCCGACGTGGTCCACCGCGTCGCCGGCAGCAGCACCCTGCCGGTGCGGCTGCTGCACCGCGAGCGCGGCGCCCGCGACGGCGGCCTGGCCGGTGCGGTGGCGGCCGGGCTCGCCGCCGCGCGCGGCGACCACGTGGTCGTCATGGACGGCGACCTGCAGCACCCGCCCGAGCTGGTGCCGCTGCTGCGCGACACCGTCGGTGACGACGTCGACATGGTCGTGGCCAGCCGCTACGTCGGCGCCGGGGACTCCTCGGGGCTGTCGTCGTCCTGGCGCCGCGCGGTGTCCAGCGGCTCCACGCTGCTCGCGCGCTCCTGCTTCCCGCGCCGGGTGGGGCGGGTCTGCACCGACCCGATGACCGGGTTCTTCTGCGTCCGGCGCGAGGCCGTGCAGCTGGACCGGCTGCGCCCGCGCGGTTTCAAGATCCTGCTGGAGATCCTGGCCCGGCACGACCTCTCCGTCGCCGAGGTGCCGTTCGCCTTCGGCGAGCGCCACGACGGCGAGAGCAAGGCCTCGTGGCGCAACGGTGCCCAGTTCCTGTGGCAGATGGCCGCTCTGCGGATGGGGCGGATGTCGCGGTTCGCCGCCGTCGGTGCGCTGGGCACGGTCCTCAACCTGCTGCTCATGTGGCTGCTGCTGCGGGAGACCGGCCTGCACTACCTGCCGGCCGCCGTCATCGCCACCGAGGTCGCGATCCTGCACAACTTCGTGCTGCAGGAGCGCTTCGTCTTCAACGACCTCCGGGACAACCGGCACCCCTGGTGGACCCGGCTGCTGCACTCGGTGCTCTACAACAACGTCGACACCCTGGCCCGGCTGCCCGCGCTCGCCTTCCTCGTGGAGGTGCTGGCGTTCCCGTCGGTCCTCGCGCAGGGGATCACCCTGGCCGTGGCCTTCCTGGCCCGGTTCCTGTTCGTCTCCACCGTCGTGTACCGGCCGCGGCGGACCCCGGCCGAGGTCCTCGGCGAGGTGCAGCGCGAGGTCCACGTCATGTCGATCGCCCCGCTGCAGGGGGTCTCCGCGGCCGACGACGAGCGCCCGCCCCGGCCCTGACCCCGGCCTCGCCCCGGCCCCGCCCCCCGGCCTCGCCCCGGCCCCGCTTCCCGCCGAAGTCGCTCTTACGGCGGACCGGTGGCGCGGCACCGTTCCACCGAAGTGGCCACTTCGGTGGGGGTGGGGTCGGGAGCTCCCCCGCCGAAGTGGACACTCCGGTGCGTCAGGCCCGCTGGGCCAGGAGGTCGCGGATCCGCGCCACGACGGCCGCGAGGTCACGCAGGTCGGCGGCGGTGAGGCGGAGGACGAGCCACCCGGCGGCCGCGAGCCGGGCGTGCCGTTCGTCGTCGTCGTCGATCTGCTCCTGCGTCGCGAAGTGGTACTCGCCGTCGTACTCCACCGCCACCCCCAGGGCCGGCCAGGCCAGGTCGAGGTAGTAGGTGGAACCGTCGATCACGACCTCGTGCTGGGGCTCGGGAGCCAGGCCCGCGAGCACCAGGGCCACCCTGAGCGTGGACTCCGGTACCGAGGCCGCCCGCCCGTCGACCAGGGGGAGCGCGGTGCGCACGCGGGCGACACCGAACTCCCCTCGGTGCCGTTCGGTCATGGCCGCGAGCAGTGCGACGTCGAGGTGCCTGGTGCGCACCATGGCATCGAGTGCGGCGACGGCGGTGAACAGCGACTCGAGCGCAGCCAGGTCCCAGGCGGTGCGCAGCGACGTCGTCATCGGGACGTCGTCGCGGACCACCACCTCCTCCGGCAGCACCGTCGTCCGGTGGACCCGGATGCCCCGCGGCCCCCTCCACGCCACGCCCTCGGGTCGCAGAGCCGTGACGGGGTCGGTGAACCGGGCGTGATCGGCGCCGTACCACGCCGCGGCGGACAGTCCGCCCAGGACCACGCCCGGAGGGAACACGAGGGCAGCGCCACGGCAGCGCAACCGGTGGTCGGCGGGGAGCCCGGGGTCGGCGTAGACGCCCTGGACGAGTCGTCGGTAGCTGCGGGTGCGCAGCTGGTTGCGCGTCAGGAGACCGTCGGAGACGGCGTGGCTCCCGATGAAGACGCCCGGGAGGAGGCGGCGGTGGCTCGGCACCGGGCGAGCGTGACCACTCGGCTGCTCCGGCCGGAGGGGAGACGGACGACGGTGGACGGACACGCCGGCTGGGGAAAACCGCCGAAGTGGCCACTTCGGCGGGGAGCCCGGGGGGGCGGGGGGGGGGGGGGGGGGGGGGGGGGGGGCGCGCGGGGGGGGGGGGGGGGGGCGGGGGGGGGGGGCGCGCGGGGCGGCCGCGGCCCGACGCGCGCACCCCCCCCCCCCGAGACCGGCTCCCCGCCGGAATGGCCGTTCCGGCGGGGAGAGCAGTCAGGCGAGGCCCAGCTCGGCGCAGGTGTCGGCGAGGGTGTCCAGGCCACCGAGGGTCGCGTCGATCTCCTCGACCCCTCCACCGGCCGCGAGGGCGGGCCCGACCTCCGCGGCGGCGGCGCTGATCTCCTCGGCGGTCCCGAGGACCGCGTCGGAGACGGCATCGGCGGGGACGGCGTCGAGGTCGGCGGCCAGGGCCTCGGCGGCGGCCACGATCTCCGAGACGTCGTCGGTGGCGCCGCTGCCGACGTGGTCGTAGGCGTCGAGGAAGGCCTGCCCGTCGCTCGCGTAGAGCGCGCACACGTCGGCGTCCCCGGGGGCTGCCGAGCCCTCCTCCACGGTGCCGGCCGCTCCGGCGGCGGCAGCGACGTCGGCTGCGGAGGGCTCGTCGTCGCCGCCGCAGGCGGTCAGGACGAGCGCGGCGGCGCCCAGGGCGAGCAGGGCGGTGCCGGTACGGGCGGTGCTGCGCATGGCGGTTCGAGCTCCTCGATCGGGTGTCGGCGGGACGGCCGGACGGCCGTGCACCGGTGTCGGCGAGCAGCTTCGGACCGCCTGCTTGCGTGCCTCTTGCGACCGGCTTCCGGCCGGATCGGAGGTCATCCGAGCGGGACGCCGGCCGCCGTGCAGGCCTCGCCCAGCGGCGCCAGGGCGTCCACCACGGGACCGAGGGCCTCGACCACGTCGCCCCCGCCGGCGATGGCGTCGGAGGCCTCCTCCGCGGCGGTCTGCACGTCGACCGCGGCGTTGTGCACCTCCGGCGTCTCCGCGTCGTACCACGAGCCCTCGGCCGCGATCAGGTCGAGGAGCTCGACGAGCTCGTCCGGATCGGCCTCCTGCTCGCCCAGCGCGTAGAGGGGGAGGACGGCGCCGAGGGAGAGCACGCCCCGGCAGGTCGCCTCGTCACCGCCGGTGCCCGGCGGGAGCGCGGAGCCGTCCTCGTCCTCGGGGCCGGGCGCGGTGGACTGCTGCACCGGCGACTCGACGGCGGTGCCCGACGTGCCGGCCGCCGCCCCATGCGGCGCCGGGTCGGCCCCGCAGCCGGTCATGGCCAGCAGTGCGGCGGCGGCCACGGGAAGTGGCGCCGCGAGGGCGCGGTGTGCGGCGTTCCTGGTCATGTCCCCTGCTCCCCGGCCGGTCGGCCTGTCCGGATGCCCACCGCTCGGTGGGCATCCGGACGGTCGCCCGGGCGACTTGCCACCCGCTTGCCGGTGACCGACGTCCGGCCGGGCACCGGGGGAGGAGCTCGGAGACCCCGGCGGGCTCAGAGGGGGAAGGAGATGTACTTCGTCTGCAGGTACTCGGCCAGGCCCTCGTGGCCGCCCTCGCGGCCGATGCCGCTCTGCTTCACCCCGCCGAACGGGGCCGCCGGGTCGCTGACCACCCCGCGGTTGAGCCCGACCATCCCCGACTCCATCGCCTCGGCCAGCCGCAGCCCGCGGGCCAGATCGCCGGTGAAGACGTAGGACACCAGCCCGTACTCGGTGCCGTTGGCCAGCGCGAGCACCTCCTCGTCGGAGGTGAACCGGACGATCGGGGCGACCGGCCCGAAGATCTCCTCCTCGGTGGCCGGTGACCCGGCCGGGACGTCGAGCAGGACGGTGGGCGGGTAGAAGTAGCCGGGCCCCTCGGGCCGCTCGCCGCCGACGACCACGCGCGCGCCGGCGTCGACGGTCTCCCGCACGATCCGCTCCACCTTGCCGACGGTCTCCTCGTTGACCAGCGGGCCGATGCCCACGCCGTCGTCGTCGCCCCGGCCCAGGGTGAGCGCGCCCATCCGTTCGGCGAGCCGACGGCCGAACTCGTCGGCGACGGCGTCCTCGACGTAGAAGCGGTTGGCCGCGGTGCAGGCCTCGCCGCCGTTGCGCAGCTTGGCCACCATCGCACCCTCGACCGCGGCGTCGAGGTCGGCGTCGGCGCAGACGACGAACGGGGCGTTCCCGCCCAGCTCCATCGAGCTGACCAGCACCTGGTCGGCGGCCTGCTTGAGCAGCCCGCGACCGACCTCGGTGGAGCCGGTGAAGCTGATCTTGCGCAGCCGCGGATCGGCCATCGCGGCGCCGGCGACGTCCCGGGCGCTGGTGGTCGGCAGCACGCTGAGGACGCCGTCGGGCAGCCCCGCCTCGGCGAGCACCTCGGCCAGGACCAGGGCGGTCAGCGGCGTCTCCGCGGCCGGCTTGACCACCACGGGGCAGCCCGCGGCGAAGGCCGGGCCGAGCTTGCGGGTGAGCATGGCCGCCGGGAAGTTCCACGGGGTGATGGCCAGGCAGATGCCGACCGGCTGCCGGAGGACGACGGTGCGGGTGCCGCCGGCCGGGGCGACCCGGTAGTCGCCGTCGATGCGCACCGCCTCCTCGCTGAACCAGCGGAAGAACTCGGCGGCGTAGGTCAGCTCGCCGCGGGCGTCGGTGAGCGTCTTGCCGTTCTCGCGGACCATGAGCAGCGCGAGGTCGTCGGCCCGCGGGCCGGTCATGGCCTCGAACGCGCGGCGCAGGATCTCGCCCCGCTGCCGTGGCGGCGTGGCCGCCCAGCCCGCGGCGGCGGCCTGCGCGGCGTCCATGGCCGCGCGGGCGTCGTCGGCGGTGGCGTCGGCGACGCGGGCGAGCACGGAGCCGTCGGCGGGGTCGTGGACGTCGAACTCGGCGCCGCCGGCGGCGCCCTGCCACCGGCCGCCGACGAAGAGCTGCGTGGGTACGGGGCGGCTGAGCCCGGAGATGGTCACGGTGCTGGTCACGAGCCCATCGTGCGCCCGCCGGGCCGGTGCCGCGCGTCGCGCCCGCCCTTTGCGGTTGCGTGACATGTGGGCCGTCCAGCGCAGGGGACCGGCGCGGGCGGGCAAGGCAGACGACGGCCGTTGCTGCGCGGCCGCTGCCGCCGTCTGCCCCGAGGAGATCCCCCGCGTGCCCCGTCCCGACCCGACCGGCCTGCCCCTCCCCGGCGTGGAGGAGGTGCCGCGGGCCGCGCGCCGGCGCCGGCTCAGGGCTCTCGCCCGGCTCCCGCTGGCCCTGGTGCTCGCCGGTGCGCTGGCGGCGGGGTTCACCCTGCCGGTGGTCGGCGGGGCGGTGCTGGCCACGGACGCGGTCGGGTCGGTCGTGACCCCGGCGACCGGCGCCGAGGACCTGCTGGACCGCACCCCGGCGGGGAACACCCGGGTGCTGGCGGCCGACGGCTCCCTGATCACCGAGCTGTACCGGCGCAACCGCACCGTGGTGCCGAGCGAGGCGATCGCGCCGGTGATGAAGGAGGCCCTCGTCGCCATCGAGGACTCCCGCTTCTACGAGCACGGCGGAGTGGACGCCGAGGGCCTGCTGCGCGCCGCCGTCAGCAACCTGGCGGCCGGCGGGGTGGTGCAGGGCGGTTCGACGCTCACCCAGCAGCTGGTCAAGCAGATCCGCCTGCAGTCCGCCGGGGACGCCGACCAGCGCGCCGCCGCCACCGCCCAGGACCTGGGCCGCAAGCTCAGCGAGGCGCAGCTCGCGCTGGCGATGGAGGAGCGCTACACCAAGGACGAGATCATCACCCGCTACCTCAACCGGGTGTACTTCGGCGCCGGTGCCTACGGCGTCGCCGCCGCCGCGCGGACCTACTTCGACGTCGGGCCGGAGGCGCTGACCCTGGCGCAGGCGGCGACCCTGGCCGGTCTGGTGCAGAGCCCGGCCCGCTTCGACCCGCTCGTCGACCCGGAGGCGGCGACGGCGCGCCGGGACGTCGTGATCGGCCGGATGCTCGAGCTGGGCATGGTGGACCGGCCGGCGGCCGACGCCGCCCGCGCCGAGCCGGTCGCCGTGCAACCCGGCGGGGCGCCCCCGCGGGGATGCACCGAGGCGCAGATCGGCGCCTTCTTCTGCGACCACCTGCTGGCGTACCTGACCGGCACGCTCGGGCTGAGCAGCGCCCAGCTGGAGACCGGCGGGCTGACCATCCGGACGACGCTGGACCCCGCGCTCCAGTCGGCCGGCGACGCCGCGGTGCTGCAGGCCCTCGACGCGACCGACCCGCGCGCCGGCGTCTTCGTGGCGGTCGAGCCGGGCACCGGCCGGATCCTGGCGACGTCGGTCAACCGGGAGTACGGGCTCGACGAGGGCGACCCCGCGCAGACCACGGTGAACCTGGCCACCGCCGCCGGGCAGGGGGCCGGGTCGACGTACAAGGTCTTCACCGCCGTGGCCGCCCTGGAGCAGGGGTTCGGTCTGGAGCACGAGATCACGACGGCGGACCGCCACGTCTCCGACGTGTACCTGGACGGCGGTGAGCCCTACGCCGTCGGCAACGCCGGCAGTTATCCGGCCCGGCTGGACATGGAGCGCGCGCTCTACCTGTCCTCGAACACCTACTTCCTGGCCCTGCAGGACCAGCTGGGCAGCGTCGCGGGGCCGGTGGACGCCGCGCTGCGGATGGGCCTGTCCTCGCTCGAGCCGATCGCGGAGCGGGTGGTGGCGGAGGACCGCGGCTCGTTCACCTTCGGTCCGGAGCCGACCAGTCCCCTGGCGCTGGCCGCCGCCTACTCGACGCTCGCCGCGAGCGGCACCCGGTGCACCCCCACGCCGGTGGACGAGGTGCTCGACCGGGACGGGCAGCCGTTGACGGCGGCCGACGGCGGCCCGCTGCTGCCCGCCGACCGCTGCACCCCCGAGGCGGTCGCGCCCGGCATCGCGCACACGGTGACCGAGGCCCTGCGCAAGGACGTCGAGCCAGGTCACCCCGGCCAGACCGGTGCCCGGGCGTACGTGCCCGGGCACCAGATCGCCGGCAAGACCGGGACCACCCAGGACAACTTCTCGATCGCCTTCGTCGGCTACACGCCGCAGATCTCCGCCTCGGTGATGGTCTACGACCCGGTGGCCAACCGGGACGTCGGCGGCTTCGGCGGCGGCACGGCCGCGACGATCTGGCACGACGCGCTGGCGCCGGTGCTGTCCGGCCGGGAGCCGGTGCCCTTCCCGCCGGCCGACCCGCGCCACGTGCAGGGGTCGCTGCAGACCCTGCCCGCGGGGTGCGTGGGGGCGACCGCGGACCGGTGCCGGGTCCTGCTCGACCAGGCCGGTCTGCAGGTCACCACGGTGGCGGTGGACAGCGCTCGCCGGTCCGGGGTCGTGGTGGGCCTCGATCCGGCGCCCGGGACGGTCGTGCAGGTCGACGACCCGGTGACCGTGCTGGTCAGCAACGGCTCCCGGTGGACCCCGCCGCCGGCGCCCTCGCCGACCCCCACGCCCACGCCGACGCCCACGCCGACCCCCGAGCCGCCACCCGCGCCGGAGACGTCGCCCGAGCCCGCCCCTGCGCCCGAGCCCGAGCCCGATCCTGCGCCGGAGACGTCGCCCGCGCCGGAGCCCGAGCCCGCGCCGTCCCCGACCCCCGCACCGGAGCCGACGGCCGCGCCGGAGCCCGAGCCCACGACGCCGCCCGCGCCGTCCCCGACCCCCACGCCGGAGCCCGCGCCGGAGCCGGAGCCCACGGACGCGGCGACGGGCTGAGCCGTTCCGGGGAGGGGATGTGGGGCGGGGGGCCGGCTCTGGCGGTCTGGCCGCGTTGGTCGGTCCATCCAGCAGTGGATGGCCAGTGGTTTCCCGGCTTCCCCCGCCCGACACAACTGTGACCCGCGCCACATGCAGGGGTCAACCCCCGACGGCGTGTCGTCCGGTCCGCGCAGGTGAGCGGCCCGGTGGTCTCAGCCGACGCGCCGCAGCACGTCCGGGCCGAGCTGGTCGACGGAGGTCAGCCCGGCCAGGCCGAGGGTCAGGTCGAACTCGCCGAGGACGTCGGCGACCACCTGCCGCACGCCCTCCTCCCCGGCCAGCCCGAGCCCCCACGCGTAGGGCCGGCCCAGCAGCACCGCCCGCGCGCCGAGCGCCAGGGCCACGAGCGCGTCGGCGCCGCTGCGGACCCCGCTGTCGAGCAGCACCGGCGCCCGGTCGCCGACGGCCGCCACGACGTCGGGCAGCGCGTCGAGAGCGGCGATCGAGCGGTCCACCTGCCGCCCGCCGTGGGTGCTCACGACGAGGCCGTCGACGCCCTCGTCGAGCGCGCGGCGGGCGTCGTCGGGGTGCAGCACCCCCTTGAGCACGATCGGCAGCCGGGTCCGCTCCCGCAGCCACGCCAGGTCGGCCCAGGTGATGGAGGGCCGCGAGTAGATGGCCAGGAAGGTCTCGACGGCGGCGCGCGGCAGGGGCGAGCGCAGGTTCTCCAGCAGCGGGCCCGGCCAGGCCCGCGCCATGCCGACCAGGGCGCGGACGGCGGCCGGCGTCGGGCGCGGCTGCCGGTCCCGCTCGGCGGAGGCGCCCGGCTGCGCCGGGGCCGGTGTCGCCGCGGCGTGCTCGGCGACCAGCCGCCGGAACACCGGGTCGGAGGTGTACTGCGCGATGCCCTTGCCGAGCGCGAACGGCAGGTGCCCGAGGTCCAGGTCGCGCGGCCGCCAGCCGAGCATCGTGGTGTCCAGGGTGACCACCAGCGCCTCGCAGCCGCAGGCCTCCGCGCGGGCGACCAGGCTCTCGACCAGCTCGTCGGACGTCGACCAGTACATCTGGAACCACCGCGGCGCGTCGGCCATGGCCGCGGCGCAGGTCTCCATCGGCACCGACGCCTGGTTGGAGAACACCATCGGCACGCCGAGGTCGGCTGCGGCACGGGCCACCGCCAGGTCGGCGTCGGCGTGCACGAGCTCCAGGGCGCCGACCGGGCCGAGCAGCAGCGGCGCGGGCAGCCGGCGGCCGAGCAGCTCCACCGAGGTGTCGCGGACGCTGACGTCCCGCAGCACCCGGGGCACCACGGCCCACCGGTCGAAGGCGTCGCGGTTGGCCCGCTGGGTGGCCTCGTCCCCGGCGCCCCCGGCCACGTAGGCGTACGCGCGGGCGCCCAGCCGGCGGCGCGCGGCCCGCTGCAGCGCCCGGGCCACGGTGGGCACCCGCGGGGTGCGGCCGTACACCCCGGCCCGGTAGATGTCGTTCTGGCGCTGGCGTCCGGTCCCGGCTGCGGAGGTCACGCACGTCACGCTAGGACGCCGCCGCCGGACCGGCCGACCGAGGCCCCGGCCCACTTTCTGGCGACACGCCGCACCGACACGCCAGAAGCGTCGGTGACGGACCGTCCAGGGGCCGTCACGGCGTCCATCATGTGGGGGCCGGCCGGTCGTGCTGCGACCGCCGCCGGCAGTACGACTGCTCGAGGGGGAACTGCGTGCCGTCCGGTGCGTCGCCGAGGGTCGTCCGCAGCTCCGCCGTCCTCGGCGGCCTCGCGGCCGGCCTGATCGCTCTGGGTGTCGCGGCGGGTCCGGCTCTCGCCATCGACGACCCCTCCCGACCCGACGCCCGGGTCACGCACGGCCCCAGCTGCCGCCCCGGCGGCGTCGCGGTCGAGGTGACGGGTGGGACGGTGCCCTACGACGTCGTCCTGGCGACCACCCGGCAGCCCGCCGGGGAGGACCGCGCGCGGGTCGACCCCGGCCAGGTCGTGCGGCTGGCCACCGGCGACGTCGACTGGGGCGAGCGGATCGACCCGCGGCTGCTGCTCACCGCCCTCGACGGCTCCGGCGTCGGCTACGTCGACGAGCTGCCGGGCTTCGAGTTCACCCGGCCGGCCGAGGAGGACTGCGCCGCCATCGCCCCGCAGCCCGGCGAGGCCACCGTGCCGCCGATGGACGGCCCGCCCGTCGCCGGGGAGGACGCCGGGCCGCCGAGCCCCGCCGGCTCGGTGGACGCCGCCGAGGGGGCCGGCTCCCCGGTGGCCGCGGGGGAGGTCGTGACCCTGACGGCGACGGGCTTCGCCGCCGGCGAGGAGGTCTGCGTGCGCATGGCCGACGGCACCGACCTCGGCACGGCGTCGGCCGACATCCACGGGATGGTCGCCGTCGAGGTGCGCATCCCGGCCGGGGTGCCCGCCGGCGCGACCACCCTCGAGGTGGTCGGTGCGGTCACCCGCACGACCGTCGCGGTGGACCTGCAGATCGCCTCGAGCCGCACCCCGGTCGACGACGGCGGGACGGCGTGGCCGCTCGTCCTCGGCGCGACCACGCTCGCCCTCGCCGCCGGTGCCCTGGCCGTGACCCAGCTGCGCCGCCGGGCCCGGCGCGCCGCGTCCGGGGGCGCGTGAGGCCGATGTCGGCGACCATGGAGGCGTGCCCCCGGAGAACGCGCTGGCGTCCGCCGTCCCCGACGTGGCGCACGTCCCCGGCGCCGGGCCGCGGCCGGAGGAGACCTGGCTGCGCATCGTCCAGGTGCACGACCGGATCACCCGCCGGGTCGACTCCGCCCTGCACCGCCGGCACGGGCTCTCGCTGACCGGCTTCGAGGCGCTGCGGCGGATCGCCGAGGCACCGGGGGAGCGGGCCAGCATGGGCGAGGTCGCCGAGGCGCTCGGCCTGTCGCGGGCCGGGGTCACCAGCACCGTCACCCGGCTGGTGAGCGAGGGTCTGGTCGTCCGGGAGCGCGCGGCCGACGACCGCCGCCTGCTCCACGCCCGGCTGACCGACGCCGGCCGGACCCGGCTGCGCGAGGCCGCGCCCACGCACGACGACCTGGTGGCGCACCTGCTCGCCCGGCTGGGGGACGACGCCGCCGTGGTGACCGACGCGCTGGCGCGGGTCTCCGCTGCCGCCCGCGCCCGCCGCTGACCCGGGCAGAACCGCACTTCTGCACGGGGGCAGAACTGCACTTCTGCGCGGGGGCAGAACTGCACTTCTGCGCGGGGGCAGAACTGCACTTCTGCGCGGGGGCAGAACTGCACTTCTGCACGGGGGCAGAACTGCACTTCTGCGCGGGTGTGCGCGCCCGGGAAAGCTTCAAGCCCGTAGTGTTTCCGAACCGGATCGGCCGGGCACGACGCGATCGTGCATGGGGTACTCGGGCGCGTCACGGTCGTCGTGCCGACCATCGGCCGGCCGTCGCTCGACGCGCTGCTCGACGCCCTGGCGCAGGCCCCCGGGAACCGCCCGGCGGAGATCGTGCTGGTCGACGACCGGCCGGCGGGCCCGCCGCTGCGCCCCGACCGTCCCGGCCTGCCCCCGGTCCGCGTCGTCCGCACCGGAGGCGGCGGCCCCGCCCGGGCGCGCAACCTCGGCTGGCGGGTGGCCCGCACCGAGTGGATCGCCTTCCTCGACGACGACGTCGTCCCCGACCCCGACTGGTACGAGCGGCTGGCCGCCGACCTCGAGGACCTGCCGGCCGACGTGGCCGGCAGCCAGGGCCGGGTCCGGGTGCCGCTGCCGGAGGACCGCCGGCCCACCGACTGGGAGCGCGGCACCGCCGGCCTGGCCAGCAGCGCCTGGATCACCGCCGACCTCGCCTACCGGCGCAGCGCGCTGGCCGCCGTCGGCGGTTTCGACGAACGCTTCCCCCGCGCGTTCCGGGAGGACTCCGACCTCGCCCTGCGCGTGATGGACACCGGGGCCCGGCTGGTCCGCGGGCAGCGGTGGATCACCCACCCGGTGCGCCCCACCGACCGGTGGGTCAGCGTCCGGGTGCAGGCCGGCAACGCCGACGACGTCCTCATGCGCCGGCTGCACGGGCCCGGCTGGCGGGCCCCGCACCGCGCGGACGCCCCGCTGGGCCGCCGCCCGCGGCACCTCGCCGTCACCGCTGCCGCCCTCACCGCGGCGGGGCTGGCCGCCGCCCGCCGTCCGCGCGCCGCCGCCCTGGCGGCAGCGGCCTGGCTCGCCGGCACCGCCGAGTTCGCGTGGGCGCGGATCGCACCCGGCCCGCGGGACCGCGCCGAGGTGACCACCATGCTCGCCACCAGCGCGGTCATCCCGCCGCTGGCCGCCTGGCACGTGCTCCGCGGGATCGTGCGGCACCGGCGGGTGACCCGCTGGCGGGGCCTGCCCGACCTGGTGCTGTTCGACCGCGACGGCACCCTGGTCCGCGACTACCCCTACAACGGCGACCCGGCCCTGGTGACGCCCGTGCCGGGAGCCCGCGACGCGCTCGACGCGCTGCGCGCCCGCGGCGTGCGGGTGGGCGTGGTGAGCAACCAGTCCGGCGTGGCCCGGGGGCTGATCACCCGAGGGCAGGTCGACGCGTGCATGGCCCGGCTCGGGGAGCTGCTCGGGCCCTTCGACAGCCTCCAGTACTGCCCGCACGGCCCGGACGACGGCTGTTCCTGCCGCAAGCCGGCGCCGGGCATGGTGAAGGCCGCCTGCGCCGAGCTCGGCGTGGACCCGGCCCGTTGCGTCGTGATCGGGGACATCGCCGCCGACGTCGACGCCGCCGAGGCCGCCGGCGCGGTGGGGATCATGGTCCCCACGCCGGTCACCCGGCGCTCGGAGGTCGCGGCCGCCCGGCACGTCACCGCAACGCTGGGCGAGGCGGTCGACGACGTCCTGGCGGGGCTGTGGTGAGCGCGCCCGCCCCTGCTCCCGCGCCCGCTCCTGGCGGCCGGCGGGGCACCGTCCTCGTGGCCCGGCTCGACAACGCCGGCGACGTCCTCCTGCAGGGGCCGCTGGTCCGGGCGGTGGCGCACGGCGCCGACCGGGTGGTGTTCCTGGCCGGGCCCGCCGGGGCCGCGGCCGCCGAGCTGCTCCCGGGCGTGGACGAGGTGTGGACCTGGGCCTGCCCGTGGATCCTCGGCGACCCGCCGCCGGCCGACGCCGCCGACCTCGCCGCGCTCACCCAGCGGGTCGCCGCGCTCGCGCCGGCCGAGGCGGTGGTCCCGACGTCGTTCCACCAGTCGCCGCTGCCGCTGGCGCTGCTGCTGCGCGCCGCCGGCGTGCCGCGCATCTCGGCGATCAGCGTCGACTACCCCGGTTCGCTGCTCGACGTGCGGCACCGGTGCGACGACGACCTGCCCGAGCCCGAGCGCGCGCTGTCGCTGGCCCGTGCGGCGGGCTTCGACCTGCCCGACGGCGACGACGGCCGCCTCGCCGTCCGCCGCCCGCTGCCGCCGACCGGCCGCGAGCCCGGGTACGTGGTCCTGCACCCGGGCGCCTCGGTGCCCGCCCGCGCCTGGCCGGCCGACCGGTGCGCCGAGGCGGTCGAGGCCCTGGCCGACGCCGGGCACCGCGTGCTGGTCACCGGGGGGCCGGGGGAGCGGGCGCTGACCGCCGCGGTCGCCGGCACCCGCGGCGAGGACCTCGGCGGCGCCACGACGCTCGCCGGGATGGCCGCGCTGCTCGACGGCGCCGCGGCCGTCGTCGTCGGCAACACCGGCCCGGCGCACCTCGCCGCCGCCGTCGGCACCCCCGTCGTCTCGCTCTTCGCCCCGGTCGTGCCGGCCGCGCGCTGGGCGCCCTACGGGGTGCCGTCCCTGCTGCTCGGCGACCAGGACGCCCCCTGCCGCGACACCCGGGCCCGCGTGTGCCCGGTGCCCGGCCACCCCTGCCTGACGTCGGTGAGCCCTCTCGACGTCGTCGCCGCGGTGGAGAAGCTGGTGAGCTCGTGAAGGTCCTGCTCTGGCACGTGCACGGCTCGTGGACGACGGCGTTCGTGGCGGGCGACCACGAGTACCTGATCCCCGTCGTGGACGGTCCCGGGGGGAGCCGGAGTCCCGACGGGCTCGGCCGGGCACGGACCTGGGACTGGCCGGCGTCGGCGCGCGAGGTGACGCCGCAGGAGCTGCGCGACGCCGACGTCGACGTGGTGGTGCTCCAGCGCACCCGCGACCTCGAGCTGTGCCGGGAGTGGCTGGGTCGCGAGCCCGGCCGCGACCTGCCCGCCGTCTTTCTCGAGCACAACGCCCCCGGGCTGGAGCCGGGTGACGGTCCGGTACCGCACACCCGCCATCCCCTGGCCGACCGCGACGACATCCCGATCGCGCACGTCACCCACTTCAACCGGCTCGTCTACGACAACGGCCGCGCCCCCACCACGGTGATCGAGCACGGCATCGTCGACCCGGGGGAGCGGTGGACCGGCGAGCTGGCCCGCGCCGCGGTGGTGAGCAACGAGCCGGTCCGCCGCGGCCGCACGGTCGGCGCCGACCTGCTGCCGGGGCTGGCCGCCGTCGCCCCGGTCGACGTCTTCGGCATACGCCTGGCCGGGTTGCACGAGCGCTACGGCCTCGACCCCGACCGCGTCGCGCTGTTCGACGACCCGCCGCAGGCGGCCATGCACGCCGAGCTGGCGCGGCGCCGGGTGTACGTGCACCCGGTGCGGTGGACCTCGCTGGGCCTGTCGCTGCTGGAGGCGATGCACCTGGGCATGCCCGTGGTCGCGCTGGCGACGACCGAGGTGGTCGAGGCGGTGCCGGCCGCGGCGGGCGTCATCTCGACCCGGCCGGAGCGTCTCTGGGAGGGGGCGCGCCGGTTCCTCGACGACCCGGACGCCGCCCGGCTCGCGGGCGAGGCCGCCCGCGCGGCGGCACTCGAGCGGTACGGCCTGGCCCGCTTCCTCGCGGACTGGGATGCGCTCCTGGAGGAGGTCACCAGGTGAGGTGCGGATCAGCACGGCCGAGCCGCTCGGCTCCGGCACCGGAGGTGGATCGATGAGGATCGCGCTGGTCAGCGAGCACGCCTCGCCCCTGGCCGCCATCGGCGGCGTGGACGCCGGCGGACAGAACGTGCACGTCGCCGCGCTGGCGGCCGGTCTGGCCGCGCGCGGCCACGACGTCACCGTGCACACCCGCCGCGACGACGTCGCCCTGCCCGACGAGGTCGTCGTGCAGGACGGCTACCGGGTCCGGCACGTCACCGCCGGCCCGCCGGGGAACCTGCCCAAGGACGACCTGCTGCGGCACATGCCCGAGTTCGCCCGGGAGCTGCGCCGCGAGTGGGCCGCCGAGCGCCCCGACCTGGTGCACGCGCACTTCTGGATGAGCGGGCTGGCGTCGGTCGCGGCCGCGGGGGACGTGCCGGTGCTGCAGACCTTCCACGCGCTGGGCTCGGTGAAGCGCCGGCACCAGGGCGCCGCGGACACCTCGCCGCCGCAGCGGGTGGAGCTGGAGCGGTCGCTGTGCCGGACCGTGCGCCACGTCGTGGCCACCTGCTCCGACGAGGTCTTCGAGCTCCGCCGGCTGGGCCTGCCGCGCGAGCGGGTGTCGGTCGTGCCGTGCGGCGTGGACACCTCGGTCTTCACCCCGAGGGGCCCGGTGGCGCCGCGCACCGGCCGGCCGCGGCTGCTCATGCTCGGCCGGCTGGTCGAGCGCAAGGGCCAGGACGACGCCGTCCGTGCGCTGGCCGCCGTGCCTGGCGCCGAGCTCGTCGTCGTGGGCGGACCCGCGGCCGACCGGCTCGACCGCGATCCCGAGGTGCGGCGGCTGCGGGCCGTCGCCGCCGAGGCCGGCGTCGCCGACCGGCTCCGCTTCACCGGCGCCGTCGCGCGCACCGAGGTGCCCGCCTGGGTGCGCTCGGCCGACGTCGTCCTCGCCGTGCCCTGGTACGAGCCCTTCGGCATCACCCCGCTGGAGGCGATGGCCTGCGGGCGGCCCGTGGTGGCCACCGCCGTCGGGGGGCTGGTCGACAGCGTCGTTGACGGCACCACCGGCGTCCTCGTCCCGCCCCGGGACCCCGCGGCGCTGGGCGCGGCGGTGGCCGGGCTGCTGGCCGACGACGCCCGCCGCGCCGCCTACGGCGCGGCCGGGATGCGCCGCGCCCGCTCCCGCTACCGCTGGGCCCGGGTGGTGGCCGACACCGAGGCCGTCTACCGCCACGTCCTGGAGACCCCCCTGTCCGAGCACAGCGACGAGCGCCCCGTGGAGGCCGTCCGATGAGCAGTGTCCCCCTGAGCGCGGCCCCCCATTCCGCCGGCGAGGTCGTCTCGCCCGACAGCTGCACGCACCTGACCGGGCACGACCACGTCTCGTCGCTGACCGCGGCGCTGCGCGACGTCACCGGGCACGTCGACACCCTCGACCGCTGGGGGCGGCTGCTCGCCGACGTCCTGTGCGGGGAGCAGCGCGGGCGGCTGCTCGCGGCCGGCAACGGCGGCAGCGCGGCCCAGGCCCAGCACCTCACCGCCGAGCTGGTCGGCCGCTACCGCGCCGACCGGGCGCCCTTCTCGGCGATCTGCCTGACCGCGGAGACCTCGTCGCTCACCGCGATCGCCAACGACTACCCGGCCGACGAGCTCTTCGCCCGCCAGGTGGAGGCGCACGGCCGCGCCGGCGACGTGCTCGTGCTGCTGTCGACCAGCGGTCGCTCGCCCAACGCCGTCGCCGCCGCCCGCCGGGCCCGGGAGTGCGGCATCACCGTGCTGGCCCTGACCGGCCCGGCGCCGAACCCGCTGGCCGCCGAGGCCGACGACGCCGTCTGCATCGGCTCCCCGTGGACGGCGACGGTGCAGGAGTGCCATTTGGTCGCCCTGCACCTGCTCTGCGCGGCCTTCGACGCCGCGGTGCTGGCCGAGCCGGCGCGCATCCCCGCGTCGCGGCTGGGGGTCGCGCGGTGAGACACCCTCTGTCAACCACCGGCTCAGGCGGCGTTGCCGAGGGCTCGGTTGCGGTTGGCTTGGTGGACGCCCTCGTCGTAGAGGACGCCTCGGGTGAGGCAGTGCCAGAGGATCTCCAG
>NZ_JBJNRJ010000027.1:0-55639 GCF_046233715.1 Trujillonella humicola
CGAGATCGCCGCCGGTGATAGCCAGCGCCGCGGGGTAGGTGATCTGCAGGTCGGCGCGCAGCCGGTTGAGCAACCGCCGCTGGTCGCGGGCGGCGCGCTCGTCGTCGCGGGCGATCGCCCGCAGCTCTCCACCGAGCTCGCCGTGCGGGATCAGCGTCTTGAGCCCGGCGTGCCGGTCCAGGGCCAGCAGGCAACAGATCCGGGCGTCCTCGGCGTCGTCCTTCTTCCGCGCCGGGCCGCGGCGGCGGGCGACCAGGTCGGGATTGACCGGCACCACGGCGAACCCGGCGTCGATCAGCGCCTCGACCAGCAGGCCGTGCCGGGTCTCCAGCACCACCCGCACCTCGGCCGGATCGGGCTCCAGCGCCAGACAGCGGGCGACCAGCCGAGCGACCCCGTCGGGCCCGTGGTCGATACGGAATTGTTCGATGACTCCCTTCTCCGGCGTTCCCAGGGCGATGTCGTGAAACTCTTCGGCCCAGTCGATACCGACTCCCAGCACCATTCCTCCTTCACCGGTCGCCATCGTGCTCGGCGGACCGGGAAGGCGCTGCGTCGTGCTGATGAACCAGTCCTCGTGGGACGACACCCTCCAGGGCGTCAGGCCTTCGCCGGGGCCCGGCAGGGGCGCCGTCTCACCTCAGTCCTCGCGGGACAAGCGACGCAAGCGCTCCCTGCCGGGATCCACCGTGCGAAGGGAAGGTAGAGCCATCAGCGACGAGCGGCCGCTGGTCGTCGTCGGCGACGCCCTGCTCGACGTCGACCTGGTCGGGACGGCGTCCCGGCTCACCCCGGACGCGCCGGTGCCCGTCGTCGAGGGGGCCGAGATCCGCGAGCGCCCCGGCGGCGCGGCCCTGGCCGCCGTGATCGCCGCCGCGGCGACGTCGCGCCCGGTCGTGCTGGTCACGCCGATGGCCGACGACGAGGGCGCCGGCCGGCTGCGGGCGCTGCTCGCCGACCGGGTGCGGCTGGTGGAGATCCCGGCGACCGGTGGCACCTCGGTCAAGCAGCGCGTGCGGGTCGGCGACCACTCGGTGGTCCGCATCGACTCCGGCGACCCGGTGGTCACGCTCGGACCGCTGCCGGACGAGGCGCACGCGGTGCTGCGCTCGGCGGCCGCGGTGCTCGTCGCCGACTACGGCCGCGGGACGACCGCCGCGCCCGAGGTGCGCGAGGCCCTGGCCGGCGCCGGCGGGCCGATCGTGTGGGACCCGCACCCCCGCGGGGCCGACCCGGTCCCGCAGGCCCGGCTGGTCACCCCCAACGGCGCCGAGGCCGCCCGGGTGGCCTCGGCAGCGGGCGCGGACACCGGGGGCGACGGGCTGGCCGCCGTCGGGGCCCGCGCCGAGGCGCTCATCCGGCACTGGGGCGTCGGCGCGGTCGCGGTGACCCTCGGCGCCCGGGGCGCGCTGCTCTCCTACGGCGAGGGTGCGCCGATGGTCGTGCCCGCCGTGCCGGCGTCCGGCGACCCGTGCGGCGCCGGTGACTCGTTCGCCGCGGCGGCCGCGCTGCTGCTGGCCGACGGTGCCGTCACCGGCGAGGCGGTCGCCGGCGCCGTGGCCGCGGCGTCGGCGTTCGTCGGCCGCGGCGGGGCGTCGACCTGGGACGGCGGCGGCTCCGGCGGGCCCGCGCCGAACGTCGTCGCCGAGCCGGGGGCGGACTCGGTCATCGCCCGGGTGCGCGCGGCCGGCGGCACGGTGGTGGCCACCGGCGGCTGCTTCGACCTCATCCACCCCGGGCACGTGGCCACCCTGCGCGCCGCCCGCGGGCTGGGCGACTGCCTGGTGGTCTGCATCAACTCCGACGACTCGGTGCGCCGGCTCAAGGGGCCCTCGCGGCCGCTGGTGACCGCCGCCGACCGGGCCCGGGTGCTGGAGGCGCTGGAGTTCGTCGACGCCGTCGTCGTCTTCGAGGAGGACACGCCGGCCGAGGTCCTCGACCGGCTGCGGCCGGACGTGTGGGCCAAGGGCGGCGACTACGCCGGCGCCGACCTCCCCGAGGCCGCGGTGCTGCGGCGGTGGGGCGGGCAGGCCGTCGTCCTGCCCTACCTGGACGGGCACTCCACCACCGCGCTGGTCGAGCGCTCGCGCGTGTGAGCGCGATCGCGCTGCGCCGGCCGTACGAGGACCGGCGGCCCGTCGCCGTCGTGCTCCGGCCGCTCGGGCTGGGCGACCTGCTCACCGGTGTGCCGGCCGTCCGGGCCGTCCGGGCGGCGGTGCCCGCCCACCGGCTGGTGCTGGCCACCACCGCGGCGCTGGCACCGCTGGCGCGGCTGGTCGACGCCGTCGACGAGGTGCTCCCCGCCCGCGAGCTCGAGCCGCTGGACTGGACCGGCCCGCCTTTCGACCTCGCCGTCGACCTGCACGGCAAGGGTCCGCTCTCGCACGTGGTCGTGGCCGACCTGCACCCGCAGCGGCTGCTGACCTTCGCCAGCCCCGGCTACCCCGGGCCCGCCTGGTACCCCGACGAGCACGAGGTCCGGCGGTGGTGCCGGCTGGTCGCGGAGGGCCTCGGCGTCCGGGCCGACCCCGACGCGCTCGACCTGGCCGTCCCGGCCGCGCCCCCGCCGGTGTCCGGGGCCGCGGTGGTGCACCCGGGCGCGGCCCACCCCGGCCGGCGGTGGCCGACCGAGCGGTTCGCCGCCGTCGCCGCGCACCTGGCCGCCGCCGGGCACGACGTGCGGGTCACCGGCGGCCCGGCGGAGGTCGAGCTGGCGCGGTCGGTCGCCGCGGCCGCCGGGCTGGGCGAGGACGCCGTCCTGGCCGGGACGACGACGTCGCTGGAGCTGGCCGCCGTGGTCGCCGCGGCCCGCCTGGTCGTCTGCGGCGACACCGGCGTCGCCCACCTGGCCACGGCCTACCGCCGGCCGTCGGTGGTGCTGTTCGGGCCGGTGTCCCCGGCGCTGTGGGGCCCGCCGCCGCGGACCGGGCCGGGCGGGGGAGCACTGCACGTCGTGCTCTGGCACGGCGAGGTGCACGGGGGCACCGGCGACCCGTGGGGCACCGCGCTGGACCCGGCGCTGGCCCGGATCACGGTCGACGAGGTCGTCGCCGCCGTGGACTCCCTGCCCGCGGGCGCCTGAGGGGGGAGCTACCGCCGGCGGATCGCGTCGAAGAGGACGTCCTGCAGGTCGCCGGGGTCCTGGGCGTCGTACGCGCGCCCGCCGGTGGCCTCGCAGATCTGCTGGAGCACGTCGACGTCGGTGTCGGGGCCGAAGGCCACGCCGATGAGCTGCACCGGCCGGTCGGGGTCCTCCTCGGCGCGCAGGGTGTCGATCAGCCCTTGCAGCGAGATGCCCCCGGCGTCGTCCTCGTTGGTCCCGTCGGTCAACAGGACCACGCTGGAGACGGAGCCCTCCTGGTAGGCGTCCTGAGCGGCCCGGAACGCGGCCAGGGCGGTGTCGTAGAGCCCGGTCCCGCCGCGCGTCAGCGAGCCCGGCAGGCCGTCGAGCTCCGCGCTCAGGGCCGCGCGCTGCGAGGAGCCGCTCACGTCGGCGTCCAGCGCACGGATCGGCACGCGCTCCACCCAGTCGTTGCCGTTGGCCACCTGGTAGGCGAACGTCCACAGCCCCACCGAGTACTCGTCGGGGAGCAGGGCCAGCGACGTCCGTGCCGCGTCGACGGCGAGGGTGATCCGGTTGCTGTTCCCGGCGGGTGCCTCCATGGACTGCGAGGTGTCGATGGCCACCAGCAGCCGGGAGGGGGCCAGCACCCGGTTCGCCTGCTCGATCGCCTCGAGGGCGGCCTCGGGGTCCATGGGCAGCCGCTCGGGGGCCTCCTGCCGGGTGCCGGTGTCCGGGCCGGCGTCGTCCGGCGCGTTGCCCTCGGCGTCGCGGAACCCGGCGGCCCGGACGGCCTCGGCGGCGGCGTCCGACGTCAGGGCGGTGACCACGGCCTCGACCGCGTCGCCGCGGTCGCCCGGGTCACCGGCCCGGATCACCGGGTAGTCCAGCGACGGCGCGCCGCCGTCGGGGTACAGCGCGAGCAGGTCGGAGTCCCCGGCCAGGTGGCTGGCGATCACGTCCTGCTCGGTCGCCGCGAACAGCCCCGCGTCGGCCTCTCCGGCGACGGCGGCCTCGCGTACCTGCTCCAGGGTGGCGCCGGCCTCCGACAGCGCGATGGAGGCCCGGAGCTCCTCGTCGGTGGTCTCCCCGCCGATGCCGGTCCCGGTGAGCTCGACGGCCAGCGAGACGGCGATCTGCCGCGCCTCACCGGTGAGGTCGGCGGCCGGGAAGGACCGGCCGTCGCTCAGCCCGGCGACGACGACGTCGAGCCAGCCGGGCGTGTCCTCGGCGACGCCGAGGTCCTCGGCCGAGGCCCGGCTGGTCGCGAGGACGACGGGGGAGGTGGCCATGGAGGCGACCGGCTCGAGCTCGGCCCCCTCCACCTGTGCGGCCCAGATCGAGGAGTCGGGCACCCAGACGTCGGGGAGCCCGGAGTCGGCGCCCGCGGTGAGCGCGGCGGCCGTCTGCAGCGGGTCGGCCCCGGTCACGTCGGGGGCCACGCAGCCGTCCAGCGCGTCGCCGGCCAGCAGTTCCTGGGTCACCGGCACGAGCTCCGGCGCGACGGTCACCCGCACGCTCACCGGGTCGGGGCACCCCGCCGCGTCGTCCCCCTCGGAACCGGCCAGCCACCAGACCAGGCCGCCGGCGACGAGCACGACGGCGGCGACCGCCGCGAGGAGGACCGAGCGGGGAGGTGGCCAGCCGCGGCCGGTGGTGCTGCTGTGCGAGGCATGGCGGCCCATCGATGCGCTCCGTCGTCGTCCGGACACTCATGGCGACCCCCGTCCGCCGGAACCCAGCGTAGATGGGTGACGCGGGGTGCCGGAATGGCAACGGTGCGCTCAACCCACGGCGCGCTCGGCGAGGCCTCTCTGCTGCGCGAACCAGGCCACGGTGCGCCGCAGCCCCTCCTCCGAGGGCACCTCGGGACGCCAGCCCAGGAGCTGCTGGGCGCGGGTGGTGTCCGGCCGGCGCACCTTGGGGTCGTCGACCGGGAGGTCGATGAACTCCACGGAGGAGTCCGAGCCGGTCATCTCCAGGATCCGCTGCGCGAGCTGCAGCATCGACAGCTCGTCGGGGTTGCCGATGTTGACCGGCCCGGCGTGCCCGGACCAGGCCATCGCGAGGATGCCGCGGACCGTGTCGTCGACGTAGCAGATCGAGCGGGTCTGCGACCCGTCGCCGGCCACCGTGAGCGGCCGGCCGGACAGCGCCTGGCCGACGAAGGCGGGGATGGCGCGGCCGTCGTCCGGGCGCATGCGCGGACCGTAGGTGTTGAAGATCCGCACGATGCCGGTGTCGGTGCCCTTCGAGGTCCGGTACGCCGTCGTCATCGCCTCGCTGAAGCGCTTGGCCTCGTCGTAGACCCCGCGCGGCCCGACGGGGTTGACGTTGCCCCAGTACTCCTCGGTCTGCGGGTGCTGGAGCGGGTCGCCGTACACCTCCGAGGTGGAGGCCAGCACGTACCGGGCGCCCTTGTCGTGGGCCAGCCCGAGGGTGTGCAGGGTGCCGAGGCTGCCGACCTTGAGCGTCTCGATCGGCATCTTCAGGTAGTCGATGGGGCTGGCCGGGGAAGCGAAGTGCAGCACCAGGTCGACCGGTCCCGGAACGTGCACGTAGTCGGTCACGTCGCAGCGGACCAGCCGGAAGCCGGGGTGCTCCAGGAGGTGGACGACGTTCTGCGGCGAGCCGGTGAGGAAGTTGTCCAGGCAGACCACCTCGACGCCCCGCTCCAGCAGGTGCTCGCACAGGTGGGAGCCGAGGAAGCCCGCGCCGCCGGTGACCACCGCCCGCCGGATCGTCCGCGTCGCGCGCACCATGCCAGGACCTCCTCGGCCAGCAGCCGGCGCGCACCGGCGCACGCCGCGGGCGCTCCTACCCGGAGGCCGACTCCGCACACACTTCGAGTGCTGAGCGTTTCCGCCGAAGTGGCCACTTCGGCGAGGAGGTCGTCCCGCCGACGTGGCCACTTCGGCGAGGAGGTCGGGGGCGGCACGGCCTCGGGGGACGACGACGGGCCGCCGACCCCCGAGGGGATCGACGGCCCGCCGTCACCGTTGCGGCCCGTCCCGTGGACGGGCCCGCTCTCAGCCGATGGCCTCCTCGTCGGGGATGCCGCTCTCCGGCGGGGTCGAGGCCTCGCTGTCGGACTCCTCGATCTCCGCGTCACCGACGTCGGTGAGCAGGACGGGGGTCAGGTCCTCGGCCGAGCCGTCCGCGTTGATCCGGGCGACCGCCATGCCGCTGATGCCGGCGTGCCGGTCGGAGGAGTAGCGGAACGGCGCGAGCGCCGGGCCCTGGAAGTCGCCGCCGGCCTCCTCCAGCGCGGCGACCAGGTCGTCCCGCGTCGGGTTGCGGCCGGCGGCCTGCAGGGCCTGCACCATCGTGTAGGCCTGCGACATGCCGTAGACGCGGAAGTTGGTCAGCTCGCCGTCCCCGCCGTGCTCGTCCCAGACGCGCTGGAACAGCTGGATCCACGGGTTGTCGACCTGGTCCACCGTCGGCAGGTAGGACGTCGTGTAGACGCCCTCGAGCAGGCTGGTGCCGGTCACGGCGCCCTCGGAGAAGCGCTCCAGGAGCGAGCCGACCAGCTGCGGGTCGGACCCGACGTTGGACACGAACCACTCCGGCGAGTAGTTGAGCCGCAGCGCGGTCAGCTGCGCCAGCGCGGTGTAGATCGGGGTGTTGAACCCGATCACGAAGTCCGCGCCGGACTGCTGCAGCGCCGTGATCTGCGCGCCGAGGTCGACGTTGCCCGAGGTGTAGGTCTGCACCTCGACGATCTGGTCGTCGTCCAGGTACTGCCGGACGCCGCGCTCGCCGTCCTCGCCGAAGTCGTCGTCCTGCAGGAACAGACCGACGCGCGCGTCCGGGAGGTTCTCGGCGATGTACTGGCCGATGATCTTCCCCTCGCTCTCGTAGTCGGTCTGCCAGCCGAACGTGTACGGGTTGTCCTCGGCGTTGTCCCACAGCGAGGAGCCCGAGGCGACGAAGAAGTCCGGGATGCCCTCGCTGTTGAGCAGGTCGATGACGGCGTTGTGCGTCGCCGTCCCGAGGCCGCCCATGATCGCGAAGACCTCGTCCTGCAGCACGAGCTGGTTGACGACCTGGCCGGTGTTGGTCGGGTTGTAGCCGTCGTCCAGGTACTTCCACTCGATCTGGCGGTCGTAGACGCCGCCGTTGGCGTTCACGAAGTCGAAGTAGGCCTGGACGCCGGTCGGGATCTCGCTGTAGCCCGGGGCGGCCGGACCGGTCAGCGGGTAGTGCGAGCCGATGAGGACGGTGTCCTCGGTCATGCCGGGATCGGTGGCCTCGTTGTCCTCGGCGGTGCCGCCACCGCCACCGCCGCCGCCGCCGCCACCGTCGTCGTCGCCGCCACAGGCGGCCATGGTGGTGGCGATCGTCGCCGCGGCCAGGACGCTCACGAGGCGTCGGGAGGTTCGCGTCAAGGGTGCTCCTCGTAGGTTGCCCGGGCAGCTCTGCCCGGGGGTCGGTGGGGGTGCGGCGGACGGGACGGGGTGGTCGCACCCGGGGCCCGCTCCGGTCGGTGCAGCGGCGTCGTGACGGGCGCTCACCTCCTGCCGGCGGCGGCCATGGCCCGCGCCGCCCGCCGTTTCAGCAGGGCGAGCCGGACCGTGCCGACGAGCCCGGCCGGGGCGAACAGCATGGTGAGCACGAGGAGCAGGCCGTAGATCACGAAGGCGGCCTCGGCGGCCTGCGCGGACCCCATGCCGAGCACGTCCAGCCCGAAGTCCCGGGACCACTGCGGCAGCAGCACGAGCAGGACCGACCCCAGCAGCGCCCCGAACAGGCTGCCCAGCCCGCCGATCACGATGGCGGTGAGCAGGGACAGCGAGAGCACGGGCAGGAACGAGCCGGGTGCGGTGAGCCGGACCACGATGGCCAGCACGCCTCCGGCCAGGCCGGCGGCGGCGGCGCTGACCACGAAGGCGAGCACCCGCCAGGAGCCCAGCGAGATGCCGGCCAGCTCGGCGGCGACCTCCTGGTCGCGGACCGCCCGCCAGGTGCGGCCGATCCGGCTGCGCATGAGGTTGGCCAGCAGGAAGTAGGTGATCAGCAGGCAGGCGACGGCGATGTAGGCCAGCCACTTCGTCCCCTGGCCGCGCTCGCCGGAGATCGCGTCGATGGCGTCGACGAACCAGTCCGGCGCCTGCGGGGCGCGCACGTTGATGCCCTGCTCGCCGCCCAGCGTGCCGCTGAAGTACAGCGTCAGGCCCGGGACGGCGACCGCGAGCGCCAGCGTCGCGCCGGCCAGGTAGGGCCCGTGCAGCCGGGCGGCCGCCACGCCGACGACCGCACCGACGACGGCGGTGATGGCGACGGCGATCAGGAAGATCAGCGGCAGGGGCAGCGGGTCGCCGTCGACGTCGAGCAGCAGCGCCGTGGTGTACGCGCCGACGGCCATCAGCGCGCCGTGGCCCAAGGAGATCTGCCCGTTGAGACCCGTGAGCAGCGTCAGCCCGCCGGCCGCGATGGCGTAGAAGGCGATGCGGCTGATCTGGTCGTTGGTGCTGCGCTCGGTGCCCTCGAGCAGCAGCACCGCGCCGACGGAGCACAGCGCCAGCACCAGAAGGTGGCGCAGCAGGGTGCTCCTGGGCAGGAAGGACCGGCCGCCGGTGGCCGCGGCCGAGGACGCGTTCCCCGCGGCGGTGGCCGTGGTGGGGGCGTCGTCGGAGGCGGCGCCGGGGGCACCCGGGGAGGACTGCAGGTCGCTCACGGTCATGCCCTCCGGGCGGGGGTGGTCGAGAACAGGCCGCCGGGGCGCACCAGCAGGACGACGACGAGGATGCTCAGCGCCGCCGCGCCCAGCAGCGAGTCGTCCAGGTAGCCGCGGACGTAGTTGAGCGCCAGGCCCAGCAGCAGGCCGCCGACGACGGCGCCGATCGGGGAGTCCAGCCCGCCGAGGACGGCCGCGACGAAGCCGAAGACGATCAGCTGCTCCATGAAGGTCGGCGCGATGAAGGAGACGTCGCCGGCGACCAGCATGCCCGCCAGCGAGCCGACCACCGCGGCCAGGGCCCAGCCGAGGGTGAGCATCCGGCCGACCCGGACGCCCAGCAGCCGGGCGACCTCCTGGCCGAAGGCCGAGGCGCGCATCGCCAGGCCGAGCCGGGTGAAGCGGAAGAGCGCGATCAGCAGCAGCATCGTCACCACGACCGCGCTGACCGTCCAGATCGAGTTCGGCGACAGCGACAGCAGGGTGAAGCCCTCCCGCACCTCGTAGCCGATGTTGGAGAACGGCGGGACGAACGCCCGCTGGTTCACCCCGAAGACCAGCGCGACCGCGCCCTGGATGGCGATGAACAGACCCAGGGTCACGATGACCGCGTTGAGATCCGGCCCACCCTCCACCGGACGGATGACGACGCGCTCGATCACGGCGCCGAGGACGAGGCCGGAGAGCAGGGCCACGACCAGACCCACCCAGTAGGACTGGCCGGACTCGATCACGGCCAAGGCGATGAAGGTCGTGGCCGCGGCCATGGCGCCCTGGGCGAAGTTGACGATCCGGGTGGACCGCCAGATCAGCACGAGCGCCAGGGCGAAGGCGGCGTAGACCGAGCCGTTGACCACCCCGCCGAGGGTGAGGCTGAGGAATCTCTCCACGTGGGGACTGCCTCCTGTGGTGCGGACGAGGGATCAGAAGCCGAGGTAGGCGTGGCGCAGGTCCTCGTCGGCGGCGAGGGAGCGGGCGTCGTCGGTGACGACGACGCGGCCGAGGTTCAGGACGACGCCGGTGTCGGCCACCGACAGCGCGCTGCGCGCGTTCTGCTCGACGAGCAGGACCGACAGGCCCTCGTGGTCGACCAGCTGGCGGACCAGGCCGAAGATCTGCGCCACGATCCGCGGGGCGAGACCCAGCGAGGGCTCGTCGAGCAGCAGCACCCGCGGGCGGGCGAGCAGCGCCCGGCCGATGACGAGCATCTGCCGCTCGCCGCCGGAGAGGGTGTGCGCGGGGTTGTCGCGCCGCTCGGCGATCCGCGGGAAGAGGTCGTACACCCGGTCGAACTCGTCCCGGTCGACCTTGCCGCGGAACAGCGAGCCCACGCGCAGGTTCTCGTCGACGGTGAGCTCGGCGATGACCCCACGGCCCTCCGGCACGTGGGCCATGCCCTTGTGCACCATGGCCTCGACCGGGGCGCGGGTGATGTCCTCCCCGTCGAGGACCACCCGGCCGGCGGTGGGCCGGACCAGCCCGCTGATCGTGCGGAGCAGGGTGGTCTTGCCGGCGCCGTTGGCCCCGAGGACGGCGGTGATCCGGCCGGCCCCAGCCTGCAGCGACACGCCGTCGAGGGCGCGCACCGGGCCGTAGGCCGCGCTCAGCCCCTGGACGTCGAGCAGCGCCGTGGCGGTGCCGGTGCCCCCGCCGGCCGGCAGTCCCTGCCCGGATGCGGTGCTGCCGTGCGGCTCAGCCACGGCTGACCTCCTCGTTCCCGCTGGTGCGTCCGGCGCGGTGCCGGCCGGAGAGCTCCGCGGCGTCGGCCTCGACGTCGACGTCGTCGCCCAGGTAGGCCTCGGTGACCGCGGGGTCGGCGCGGATCTCCTCCGGGGTGCCGACGGCGAGCTGCCGGCCGGAGTCCAGGACCGTGATCCGGTCGCAGACGCGCATCACCAGGTCCATGTGGTGCTCGACGAGCAGCACGCTCATCCGGCCCGACAGCGTCCGGATGAGCTCGCCGAGCTCGTGCATCTCGTCCTCGGACAGGCCGCTGGCCGGCTCGTCGAGCAGCAGCAGCTCCGGGTCGGCGACCAGGGCGCGGGCCAGCGCCACCCGCTTCTGCACGGGGTAGGGGAGGCTGCCGGGGTAGCGCGCGGCGTAGTCCGTGGCCTCGAGCTCGGCCAGCGCCTCCATGGCCCGCCCGCGCAGGCGCTCCTCGTCCTTGTCGGCGGTCGGCAGGGCGAACAGGGCGGAGAAGAACCCGGCCCTGGCGTGCCGGTGGGCGCCGACCATGACGTTCTCCAGGACGGTCATGCCCGGGAACAGGCCGACCCCCTGCAGGGTCCGGGCGATCCCCAGCTTGGCCAGCTGTGCCGGGCGCAGCCGGCGCAGCTCCGAGCCGCGCCAGGTGATCCGGCCGGCCGAGGGCCGGACGAGGCCGCAGGCGACGTTGAACATCGTCGTCTTCCCGGCGCCGTTGGGCCCGATCAGGCCGTGGACCTGGCCGGGCTCGACGACGAGGGACACGTCCTCGAGGGCCGTCACGCCGCCGAAGGCGACGCTGATGCCGCTCATCTCCAGCCGCGCGGCGGGCGACCTGTCCGGTCGCTGGGTGGTGCGGTCGTGCGGCGGTTCCGCCACGGGCCCACGTCTCCTCTGGGTCGCGAGGGGTCGCCCGACCGGGTGGGCGGTCGGCGACGATTGGGTCACGGCTAGCTCCCGTTGAGGTTGCCGCCCGGTGGTGGCGGTCACAATGGGCGCGACGCACAGTGATCGGCGAAGGTGGTTGTGCGCAGCGCAGCGCAGCAGGAGGTGACGGTGCACGAGTTCCCGCCGGAGGTGGCCGGCCGACTGGCGGACGTCGCGCCGCGGCTGTTCGACCAGGTGGACGCGATGGTGGACCGGATGGTCGACGTGCTCCTGCGGACCGAGCCGGTCTACCGGGAGCTGGACCTGGTGGAGCTGCGGCGCTCGGCCCGCGCCGGGCTGGCCGGAGGCATCCGCAGCCTGGTCGGCGCCGCCGCCGGCGCACGCCAGGTGCAGCGGAGCGAGGCACGGGAGGTGGGCCGGCGCCGCGCCGCGCAGGGCATCCCGCTGGAGGCGGTCCTGCGCGCCTACCGGCTGGGCGGGCAGATCACCTGGGAGACGCTGCTGGCGGTCGCCCGCGACTCCGGCGGGGCCAACGACACCCTGCTGGTCGAGATCGCCGGCTCGGTGTGGCGGACCAACGACGTGGAGTGCGGCCTGGTGGCCGAGGGCTACCGGGACGAGCAGCGCCGCCTGGACTCCGTCGACGAGACGGCGCGGCGGCAGGTCCTCGACGGCCTGCTCGACGGCCGGGGCGGCGACCCCTCGTTCGTGCGCTCGGCCTCGGAGCTGCTCGGGATGCCGCTGGAGGGGAAGCTGCTGGCGGTCGTCGCGATCCCGGACGCCGAGGGCCGGGCCGGCCTCTTCGACCCCGCCGCCGGGCTGCTGCGCCGTGGCGTGCGCTCGGTCTGGGGGGAGCGGTCCGGCGCGCAGGTCGGCGTCGTCGCCCTCGGGCCGCGCCGGTCGACCGACGTCCTCGGCTGGCTGCGGGCCATGGCGGCCGGGCCGGTCGGCGTCTCCGCCGAGGTGGAGGGCGCGGGCTCGGTGGCGACGGCCTACCGGCTGGCCGAGACCGCGGCCCGCACGCTGCCGGTGGGGACCAGCCAGGTCGTGACGATCGACGACCGGCTGCCCGAGGCGCTGCTGAGCAACTCGCCGGAGATCAGCTCGCGGCTGGTCGGCCAGTCCCTCGGCGGCCTGCTCGACCTGCCCGAGGACGAGCGTTCGGTGCTGCTGGACACGCTGGCCGCGTTCCTGGCCGCGGACGGCTCACCGACGCGGGCGGCCGACGAGCTGTACTGCCACCGCAACACCGTCATGCACCGGCTGCGGCGGATCGAGTCGGTGACGGGGCGCAAGGTCACCGACCCGCGCTCGCGCCTGCTCTGGCAGCTGGCGCTCCTCGGCGCCCCGCACGTCATGGCGGCGCGGCCGGCCGCCTAGGCCTCGTGCAGGGGCGGGGGCACCGGGGTCCTCCGGCTACTGCAGGTAGCCCTCGACCTCGGCGGCGGGGCGCACCTGCGCGCCCTCGGGGTCCTCGTCGTACTGCCGCTTGGCGCGCCGCTGGCGCAGCAGGTCCCAGCACTGGTCGAGCTGCACCTCCAGGTCCTGCATGCGCGCCTTCTGCTCGTCGGTGTGCTCCCCGCTGTCGCGGAGCCGGTGCTCCTCGTCGACGAGGGCGTGGATGCGGCTCAGCAGGTCCTTCTCGTCCATGATCGCCATCCTGCCCGCCGCTCCCGCCGGGGAAACGGTCACGCCTCCGGCAGCCACCCCTCGACGAAGGCGGCCAGCCGCCGGGTGACCGCTCCGCCGGCGCGGCCCACGGCCAGCAGCGCGGAGCGGTCCAGCGGCACGCGGACCTCCCGCCGCCCGGTGCGCACCGCCGTCCGGACGGCGTGCCCGGCGGCGACGAGCTCGGGCCACGGCCGGTCCAGCTGCTCCCGCGTGCGGGCCAGGGCGGCCGCGGTCGGGCCGGCGTTGCCCTCGACCATCGCCGTCACCAGCGCCGGGTCGCTGCCGGCCACCCGCGTGCCGTCGCGGAAGCTGCCCGCCGCCAGCGACAGGGCCAGCGGGCCGGCCTGCCCCGCGGCGGCGGCCAGCGCGGCGGCGAGCAGGTGCGGCACGTGGCTGATCGCGGCGACGGCGTCGTCGTGCTCGGCGGCGGTCACCGGGACCACCTCGGCACCGGCGTCCAGGGCGACCTCGGCGACGCGCAGCCAGCGGGGCAGCTCGGTGCCCCGCTCCAGGCACACCGCCCAGCGGGCGCCGCGGAACAGGTCCGGGTCGGTCGCCTCGTGCCCCGACCGCTCGGTGCCGCACATGGGGTGCCCGCCGACGAAGCGGCCGCCGAACGCGGCACCGACCGTCTCCAGCACGGGGACCTTCACCGAGCCGAGGTCGGTGACCGTGGCGTCGGGGTGGACGGCGAGCGGGGCGAGGGCCGTCGGCATCGCCGGCAGCGGGACGGCGAGGACGACGACGCCGCTCATCTCCCGGCCGATCCGCACCCCGCGGTCGGCGGCCGCTGCCCGGGCGCCGGGGTCGACGTCCCAGCCGGTGACCTCCCGGCCGGCGGCGACCAGGGCGGCGGCCAGCGAGCCGCCGAGCTGGCCCAGCCCGACCACCCCCACCGGCGGGGCGGGCATCGTGGGCACCGGGAGGGCGGCGTCGGCCATGATCAGAGGCTATGTCCCACACGCTCCCCGCATCTCCGCGCGCCATGACGCTCCTGCGCGGGGTCCTGCCATGACGCCGAAGCCGTTCCTGCTCAGCGAGCAGATGGCCGACTACGTACGCGCGAGCAGCGAGGCGCCGGACGACGTCGTCACCGACCTGGTCGCCGAGACGGCGGCGATGGCCGAGCGCGGCGAGGCGTCGGCGACGATGCAGGTCGGCGTCGAGCAGGCCGCGCTCATGCAGCTGCTCACGCGGGCCCTGGGCGTGCGGCGGGCGATCGAGATCGGCACCTTCACCGGCCTGTCGTCGCTCGCCATCGCGCGGGGGCTGCCCGAGGACGGGCGGCTGCTGTGCCTGGACGTCAGCGAGGAGTGGACCGCGACCGCCCGGCGGTACTGGGACCGCGCCGGCGTCGGCGACCGCATCGAGCTGCGGCTGGGCCCGGCCCTGGACACCCTGCGCGCGCTGCCGGCCGAGCCGGTGTTCGACCTCGCCTTCGTCGACGCCGACAAGACCGGCTACGCCGGCTACGTCGACGAGCTGCACCCCCGGATGCGGGAGAACGGCGTCGTGCTGCTGGACAACACGCTGTGGAGCGGCCGGGTGCTGGACCCGCGCACCGACGACGACCGGGCCCTCGTCGCGCTGAACGCGGCGCTGGCCGCCGACCCGCGCTGGGAGACCGTGCTGCTGCCCGTCGCCGACGGCCTGACGATGCTGCGCCGCCGGTGACCGGCGCAGCGGAGCCGGCGGGTCCGGCCAGCTACGCAGTGCTCGTCGGCCGGACCGGGGGGCGGTGGCGGGTCGAGCTGCTCGCGGAGGACGCCGGCGACGAGCTCCCGGTCCTCGAGCGCGCGCTGGGCGAGCCCGGGGCGGCGGCCTGGCCGGGCCCGTTCGTCGTCGTCGTCGACTCGCGGCTGTACCTGGTGATCCTGCGGCACGGCCCGGGCGGCATGGTCCGGGCGTTCATCTCCGACGCGACGATGCAGGAGTGGCTGCTGGCCAGCGAGGTGGTCGAGCGGTACGGCATCGCGGTCGACACCGAGGGTGCCTTCGACGACGACGAGACCGGCTGGCCCGGTGGCGACCTCGACGTCCTCGCCGACTACGGGCTGCCCGCCGACGAGCTGCGGCCGATCGTGACCGCCGACGACCTGTGGGCCGACGAGATGGTCGCCCGGATCGCCGGCCGGCTGGGCTTCGCCGACGAGCTGGCCGCGGCGGTGAGGGCGTGAGCGCGCGCGTCTCGGCGGTGGTGTTCGACCTGGGCGGGGTGCTGACCGGCAGCCCGATGGCGGCCTTCGGCGCCTACGAGGCCGAGGCGGGGCTGCCGGAGGGGCTGATCCGCCGGCTGAACAGCACCGATCCCGACCGCAACGCCTGGGCGCGGTTCGAGCGCGGCGAGCTGGACACCGAGGCGTTCGTCGACACCTTCGAGGCCGAGGCGCTGGCCGCCGGGCACCGGGTCGACGCGCGGCGGGTGCTGGCCGCCCTGGCCGGGGAGCTGCGGCCG
Source organism: Trujillonella humicola (assembly GCF_046233715.1). Lineage (NCBI taxonomy): Bacteria > Bacillati > Actinomycetota > Actinomycetes > Geodermatophilales > Geodermatophilaceae > Trujillonella > Trujillonella humicola. Next base: position 15,460 of record NZ_JBJNRJ010000027.1, read on the forward strand.
GCGATGGTCGCGGCGGTCACCGCGCTGCGGCGGGCGGGTGTGCCGCTGGCGCTGCTGTCGAACAACGTCGCGCCGATGGAGCGCACCGGCCGGCTCGGGGAGCTGCTCGGTCTGTTCGACGCCGTCGTCGAGTCGTCGGTCGAGGGCGTCCGCAAGCCCGAGCCGGTGATCTACCTGCGGGCGCTGGAGCGGCTGTCGGCGGCGGTCGGGCGCCCGGTCGCGGCGGGGGACTGCGCCTATCTCGACGACCTCGGCATCAACCTCAAGCCGGCCCGCGCGCTGGGGATGCACACCGTCAAGGTGGTCGACCCGGAGGCGGCCCTCGCCGAGCTCTCGGCGCTGGTGGGGCTGGACCTGACCGGCGCGCCGCGGTGACCGGAGCGGAGGCCCGGCCACTGGCCGCCGCCGTGCTCGACGCGGCGATGGGGCGGGCGCTGGAGCTGGCCGCGGCGGCGGTGGAGTGGGGGGACACGCCGATCGGCGCCGTCGTCCTCGGGGCGGACGGCGCGGTCCTCGCCGAGGCGGCCAACGAGCGGGAGCGGCGTGGCGACCCCACGGCGCACGCCGAGGTGCTCGCGCTGCGGGCGGCCGCACCGGTGCTGGGCGACGGCTGGCGGCTGACCGGCACGACCCTCGTCGTCACCCTGGAGCCCTGCACGATGTGCGCCGGGGCCGGGGTGCTGGCGCGCGTCGCGCACGTGGCCTACGGCGCCGAGGACCCCAAGGGCGGCGCCGCCGGGTCGTTGTGGGACGTGCTCCGTGACCGGCGGCTGAACCACCGGCCGCTGGTCACCGGCGGGATCCGGGCCGAGGAGTCCGCCGCGCTGCTACGCGCGTTCTTCCGGTCCCGGCGGAGCCTGTAGTCTCTCCTGTGGTGGCGTGTCCGAGCGGCCGAAGGGTCCCGCCTCGAAAGCGGGTGAGGTGCAAGCCTCCGTGGGTTCAAATCCCACCGCCACCGCCAGCAGGATCGTCGGCGGCGTCCGCCCGGGTTCGAGCCCGGGCAGGCGCCGCCGTCGTCGTCGGTGGCCTCAGCGGATGCGGCCGTCGACCCAGCTGACCGTCCCGCCCTGGAACCGCTGCGCCCAGCCGCCGCGGACCGCGTACTCCCCGCCCAGCGGGTAGCCGAGCCGGCCGGTCTCCCAGCCCTGCACCGCCCAGTGCTGGTGGATCGCACCCCAGGTCGCGTGGGCGCCGCTGGCGGGCGACCAGTGGACGACCCCGCCCTGGAAGGTCTGGAAGCAGCCGCCGCCGCGCAGCCCGCAGTGCTCGCCGCTGGTGGGGTAGCCCAGCCGGCCGGTCTCCCAGCCGGAGGCGGCCCAGCGCTGGTAGATGGCACCCCAGCTGATCTGGGCGCCGGTGGCCGGGGACCAGTGCACGATCCCGCCCTGGAAGGTCTGGAAGCAGCCGCCGCCGCGCAGCCCGCAGTGCTCGCCGCTGGTGGGGTAGCCCAGCCGGCCGGTCTCCCACCCCTGGGCGGCCCACCGCTGGTGGATCGCTCCCCACGTCACGTGCGCACCGCTGGCCGGGGACCAGTGGACGGTGCCCCCCTGGAAGATCTGGTAGCAGCCGCCGCCGCGCAGGCCGCAGTTCTCGCCGCTGGTGGGGTAGCCCAGCCGGCCGGTCTCCCACCCCTGGGCGGCCCACCGCTGGTGGATCGCGCCCCAGGTGACCTGGGCGCCGGTGGCGGGGGACGAGTGGACGACCCCGCCCTGGAAGGTCTGGAAGCAGCCGCCCTCGCGCAGGCCGCAGGTCACCTCGCCGATCGGGTAGCCCAGCCGGCCGGTCTCCCAGCCGTGCGCGGCCCAGCGCTGGTGGATCGCCCCGGAGGTGATGTGCGCGCCGCTGGCCGGGGACCAGTGGACGGTGCCGCCCTGGAAGGACTGGTAGCAGCCGCCGCCGCGCAGGCCGCAGGCGATCCCGCTGGTCGGGTAGCCCAGCCGGCCGGTCTCCCAGCCGGAGGCCGCCCACCGCTGCGCGATGGCCCCGCGCGAGACGTGCACGCCGGTGGCCGGGGACCAGTGGATGCTGCCGCTCTGGAAGGACTGGTAGCAGCCGCCGCCGCGCAGGGCGCACGAGGAGTTCGACGTCGGGTAGCCGAGCTCGCCGGCGGGCCCGCCCGCGGCCGTCCACGCGGCGAGCAGCGGGTGGAAGGCGAACCAGGTGCCGCCGGCCGGTGACGACAGCATCGTGCCGCCGCGGAACTCCTGGCGGCAGCCGCCCTGCGGCAGGCCGCACACGGCCTCGGCGACCGGGTACCCCAGCGGTCCGAGGTCGGCGGAGTTGGCCCGCCACGTCTCGGCGAACCGGCCGGTCAGGGCGTGCGCTCCGGTGCCCGCGGACCAGGTGACGACGCCGCCGGTGTAGGTCTGCAGGCAGCCGCCGTCCTTGAGGCCGCAGACGAGCCCGGAGGTGGGGCTCCCCAGCGCCCCGCCGGCGACCGCCGCGCGCTCGGACACCGCGGCGGCGGCTCCCGTCGCGGGGGCGGGCTCCGCCACCGGTGGGGACGGGTCCGGGGAGCCCGCGACCTGCGGCAGGGCTGCGCGGACGAGCGCGAACCGGCCCTGCCGGCAGCCGAGGTCGTACCCGGACAGGTGGACGCCGTCGGCCGCCACCGCGCCGGGGTGCTCGGCGACGAACCGGTTCCACGGCAGCACCCGCAGGTTCGGCCACCGCGTCGCCGCGTCGTGCAGGACGGCGTTGAACGCCGCCACCTCGGCCGGGTGGCCCGCGTTGTGGACGTCGAGCCACAGCACGGGACGGCCGGCGGACTGCTGCAGGAACCACTCGACGTTGGCCCGGTACTCCCCGAGACCGAGGAAGCGGACGTCGTTGGTCCCCAGGCCGATGACCCAGGTGCCGGCGGCGCGGAAGTCGCGCAGCTCCTCGGCGTGGGAGGGCTCGGTCGTGAACGGCCACGTGCCCGAGGCGGTGGTGAGCCGCAGCCGCAGGTCCGTCGTGGTGCCGCCCCACCAGCCGACCATGCCCAGCGACCGGTCCGGCACGCCCAGCGAGGACCCGCACTGGTGGAACAGCGAGTCGCCCACGCCGAACACCGTCGGGTCGGTGACCGTCCACGGGTCCGGCTCCTCGGCCGCGGGCTCCGCCGGTTCCGGTGGCGAGGTGGTCGGCGCGACTCCCGTCCCGCTCCCGTCGTCCGCGGGCTCGGCCGGAGCCGGCTGCACCCCGCCGGTGGCCGGGGGGTCGGCCTCGGTCGTGGGCGCGGTCCCGTCCACCTCGTCGGGTGCGGAGCTCGAGGACGACGTCGACGGCGGCTCGGTGGCCGGCCCCCCGGCCGGCGGCTCCTCGGCCAGCGCCGGCGAGGGGACGGCCAGGACCAGGGTCAGGGCTGCGGCCAGGGCGGCGACGGCCGTCCGGGCGCGGCGGCCGCGGGCTGCGGCCGGGCCGGTGCCCCGCCGGCCGGTGCCGGGGCGCCACAGCACGAGGATCGAAGCGCCCACCACGAGCAGTGGGACGAGCAGGAGCACGTTCATCAGTCCGTTCCGGCAGCGGGAGCACCGGCGGACCGGGGCGTCTCCCAAACTATCGGCTGCTCCGGCGCCGTTCTGTAACGATCGGCCCACGACACGTGACCGATCGGTCACGTCCGGGCGGCGTCAGACCGCCACGTCGAGGTCGACGAGCAGCCGTCCGTCGTCGGCGCGGACGAACGTCACGGCGTGCGTCTCGACCTGCCGCTCGCCGGAGCGGAGGAACTCCACCTCGGTGGTCGCGGTGATGCGGTCGCCGTCGACGGCCACGTCGCGGACGCCGAGCAGGTTCGCCTCCGCCCACGTCCCCCAGAACCCGGAGTAGGAGCCGTAGCCCACCTGCGCCCGCAGGGTGGGGCCGGTGAGCTCGTAGGCGCTCTCGGGATCCCCGGGCAGCAGCGCGTAGTACTGCTCGAGGATCTGCCGCACCTCCTCGGCGGGCTCGGCCGGGGCGGCGGGCGGCGACGTCGTGGGCGTGCTCTCCGCCGGCGTCGGGGGGTCGGGTGTGCCCTCTCCCGGGGATGCGGGCGCGTCCTCGTCGCCGGTCCCCTGCGGGGCGTCCGGGTCCTCCGACGAGGGCGTGGCCGACGAGGCGGGTGGGTCGGCGGTGGCACCGCCGTCGCCGTCCGGGCCGGACGCCAGCCACGTGACCCCGCCACCGAGGAGCAGCAGCAGGACCAGCCCGGCCACCAGCAGCGGCCACCGCCGGCGGCGGCCGGCCGCAGCGGGCGGGCCGGACGGCGGCGTCCCCGACGGCCCCGGGTCGGAGGCCGCCGGTGGCGGCCGCCCGGCGTCGGGCTCCTCGGCGGCCGGGGACTCCGCCGGGGCCGGCGTCGCGAGCGTGCGCGGCGGGGGCGGCACCGGAGCGCGCCCCGCCGGGGGCGCGGGGGTCTGCGGGGCGGGCGGTGGGGGATCCGCCGCCGGGGCGGCCGGGGCGGGGGTCCCCGCCGGGGAGCCGGCCGGCACGACGGCTGCGCCCGGGAGGGACGACGTCGGGGACCGGCCGGAGGAGGAGCGGAGGTCGGTGCGGGCCAGCAGCACGGTGGTGGGATCGCCGTCCCGGCCGGCCGCCAGCCGCGCGAGCCGGTCGCGGACCTCCGCCATGGTCGGCCGTGCCGCCGGGTCGTCGCCGAGCATCTCCATGAGCGGCGCGGTGAGCGCCCCGGCCCGGGTGGGCGGGCGCACCCCGCCTCCCGCGACGCGGTGCAGCAGCCGCAGGGCGTTGTCGTCCATGCCGAACGGGGGCTGGCCCTCCAGGCAGGTGTAGAGCGTGGCGCCGAGCGAGAACACGTCGCTGGCCTCGCTCATCTCCGTTCCCTGGGCGACCTCCGGTGCCAGGAAGGCCGGCGTCCCGGTGAGCTGGCCGGTCTGGGTCAGCGTCACGTCGCCGATCGCGTGGGAGATGCCGAAGTCGGTGATCTTGACCAGGCCCTCGACGTCCCCGCCCCGGCCGACGAGCACGTTGGCCGGCTTGACGTCGCGGTGCACGATGCCGGCCGAGTGCGTGGCGGCCAGCGCGTCGGCCACCTGCGCGCCGATCTGCGCGACCTGGTCGGGGCGCAGCGGACCGTCGTCACCGACCACCTGCGCGAGGCTGCGGGAGGGCAGGTACTCCATGACCAGCCACGGCGAGCCGCCGTCGGTGGCGACGTCGTAGACCGAGATCGCGTGCGGGTGGCTGAGCCGGGCGGCGATCCGCCCCTCGCGCAGCGCCCGCTGGCGCTGCTGGTCGACCAGGTCCTCGTCCGCGCCGGCCGGCGGGACGATCTGCTTGACGGCCACCTGCCGGCCCAGGAGCTCGTCGCGGGCACGCCAGACCGTGCCCATGCCACCGCCCGCGATCTGCGCGAGCAACCGATACCGCCCCGAGACCAGGTGTCCCGGTCCGACGACCTGCACAGGCGCTCCCTACCCGCGCATCGCCCCGAGTCGCACGTGCTCAGACGGTGCTGGGCACACCGAAGCGCCGGGTGTACTCCTCCTGGGCCCCGGCGGGGAGCGCGTCGTACAGGGTGCCCAGCTCCTCGACGGCCTCGGGGGAGAGGTCGTCGAACAGGGTCTCCCAGGTGGGCGGCTCGTCGTAGCTGCGGGTGAGGAGGAGCTCCCAGGCCTGCGTCTGGCGGTCCCGCTTGCTCCGCTCGGCGGCGAACTCGGTGAGGTAGCGGTCCTTGGCGACCTGCTTCTCCTCGGCCGTCGCGCCGGCCGGCAGGCCCGCCGGGTCGGCCCCCTTGAGCACCGCGACGATGGCGTCGACGACCTCCGGTCGTGGCTCCGCTGCACCCATGACGCGCCTCCCAGACTCCTGCCCCGCGGCCGTCGCTCGACCACGACCGGCCTGCCATTCCCCCGCGCCCGTGCCTCAACCCCGGGCATGCGGTGGGCGGAGCCTCCCACGGTCGCGATCGAGGTCGCCAGGTGGCGGGGACCGGCGCCGGCCGCCCGGGCGGGAGCCGCGGCTGACCGTCGCGGCCGCGCCCGGTAGTCTGGGCGCACGGGAGGATTCGCCTAGTGGCCTATGGCGCTCGCTTGGAAAGCGGGTTGGGGGCAACCCCTCGGGAGTTCGAATCTCCCATCCTCCGCACCTGCGACGGGCCCCCGGCGTCCAGCCGGGGGCCCGTCGCGTTCACAGCCGCCCGTCGGCCTCCGGCGCGCGGCCCAGCTCCCGCAGGTACAGGCCGGCGACGGCGGCCAGGAGCAGCAGCCCGCCGGCCACCGCGGCCGGCGCCAGCCGCTCGCCGAGGAACGCCGTGGCCAGCGCCGTGGCGGTCAGCGGCTCGAGCAGCGTCACGATCGACGCGACCGCGCCGGGCACCGTGCGCACGCCCGTGAAGAACAGGCCGTAGGCCAGCGCGCTGGGCACGAACCCGAGGTAGAGCAGGACCGCGACGGCGACCGGGTCGGTCGGGACGGCGATCCCGGCGGCCAGCACCGCCGGGGTGAGCAGCAGCGCGCCGCCGCCGAAGCCGACCAGCGTCACCGGGACGCCGGCGGGCACGCCGCCGCCGGCCAGCGTGACGACCGCGTACCCCAGTGCCGACCCGGAGGCCATCAGCGTGCCGAGCAGGACGGCGGTCCCGCGGTCCGCGCCCGCCGACACCCCGACCAGGAGGGTCAGGCCGGCGACGGCGACGACCAGGGCCGCGACCGTCGTCCGGCTGGGCCGGCCGTGCCCGAGCAGGGCCGCGCCCACGGCGATGAGCAGCGGTGCCAGGCCCAGCGCGACGAGGGTCGCGATGCTGACCCCGGCCCGGGCGACCGCGCTGAAGTAGGCGAGCTGGTAGGCAGCCAGCCCGGCGCCGACGAGGGCCAGCCGGACGGCGACCGGCCGGGTGACCGCGACGGTCGTGGCGCGACGCCGGGCCGTGAGCCCCCACGCGGCCAGCAGCACGACGGCGCCGATGGCCAGCCGCCACCAGGCGATGTCGAGTGCGGAGAGGTCGCTGCGGTCGGCGACCACCCGGCCGCTGAGCCCCGACGTCCCCCAGCACAGCGCGGCGAGGACGACGAGCAGGAAGCCGCGGCGCGAGGCCGGGTGCCGGAGGGCCGCGGCGGGGGAGGCGCCGCGCGTGGACGCGGCGGAGGAAGGGGTGGACATGACGCTCCTGGACGGTTCCGGGTCGGCGGACGGCGGTCCGGAGCATGGGGCGGGCGGCCCGCCGGCACGCGGCCGGCGGGCGTCAGCGGTGCGCGGCGCTCCGGGTCAGGAGCGCGGCGGGGGCAGCGCGAGGTCGCGCCGGGGCGTCATGCGGCCAGCGTAGGGGGCGGCGTCGTCGGAGCTCGACCGACTTCCTCTACGATGGGCACCGACCCCTCGTGCGGCGTCATCCTGTGAACCTCCCCAGGGCCGGAAGGCAGCAAGGATAAGCGGGCTCTGGCGGGTGCGCGGGGGGTCCTCGTCTTCTCCGGTGTCACCTCGCCGGTGGTCTCCCGACGACGCCGGCGGGATCGGGCCGGCACCGTCGGCGAGACCGGCCGCAGAGCGGTCCGCGGGCGGCAGCGCCCGTGTCCGACGTCCCCAGCGCGTGCGCCTCGTCGTCACTGCCCCCACGTAACCTGCGTCCGTGGCTCTGGCGCTCTACCGGAAGTACCGCCCGGCGACCTTCGCCGAGGTGGTCGGGCAGGAGCACGTCACCGCGCCGCTGGTCAACGCCGTCGACGGCGGCCGGATCAACCACGCCTACCTCTTCAGCGGCCCGCGCGGGTGCGGCAAGACCTCCTCGGCACGGATCCTCGCCCGCTCGCTGAACTGCGAGCAGGGCCCCACCTCGACCCCGTGCGGCGTCTGCGGTTCCTGCGTCGCCCTGGCACCCGACGGCCCCGGCTCGCTCGACGTGATCGAGATCGACGCGGCGAGCCACGGTGGCGTCGACGACGCCCGCGACCTGCGCGAGCGCGCGTTCTTCGCGCCGGTGAGCAGCCGCTACAAGGTCTACATCGTCGACGAGGCGCACATGGTCACCACGCAGGGCTTCAACGCCCTGCTCAAGGTGGTGGAGGAGCCGCCGGAGTTCCTCGTCTTCGTCTTCGCCACGACCGAGCCGGACAAGGTGCTGCCCACCATCCGCTCGCGCACCCACCACTACCCGTTCCGGCTGGTGCCGCCGTCGACGCTGCGCGGGCTGCTGGAGCGCACCTGCGCCGCCGAGGGCGTCACCGTCGAGCCGACCGTGTTCCCGCTCGTGGTCCGCGCCGGTGGCGGCTCGGTGCGCGACTCGCTGTCGATCCTGGACCAGCTGCTGGCCGGCGCCGGCCCTGAGGGCGTCACCTACGCGTCGGCCGTGGGGCTGCTCGGCGTCACCGACGACGCGCTGCTCGACGAGACCATCGACGCGCTGGCGGCCTCCGACGCGCCGGGCGTCTTCCGGGCGGTCGACCGCGTGGTGGAGGCCGGACACGACCCCCGCCGGTTCGCCACCGACCTGCTCGACCGGCTGCGCGACCTCATCGTGCTCGACGCGGTGCCCGAGGCCGGCGGGAACGGCCTGCTCGACTGCCCGCCCGACCGGCTGGACCTGATGAGCTCGCAGGCTCGCGCGCTGGGCTCGGCGACGCTGTCGCGGATGGCCGACACGGTGCACGCCGGGCTCACCGAGATGCGGGGGACGACGGCGCCGCGGCTGCTGCTCGAGCTCGTCTGCGCCCGCATGCTGCTGCCTGCCACCGACGACGCGGCCGCTGCGACGCTGCAGCGGCTCGAGCGCATCGAGCGGCGGCTGTCCATCGCCGGCGAGCACGCCGGCCGCCCCGCTGCCGAGGCCCCGCCGCAGCAGGCACCGGTGCGGGAGACGCCCGGAACGGCCCCGGTCCGGGCGGCCGCCGAGGCGCCCGCCCCGCCCGCCCCCGCCGGCGCACCGCGCCGCGAGTTCGTCCGCAGGTCGCAGGCGGCCGCGCCGGCTCCGGCTGCGCCCGCCTCGCCGGCTGCGCCGTCCGCGCCGTCCGCGCCGTCCGCTCCGGGCCGTGCCGACCCGGCCCCCGACGCGGCGCCGGCCGCGCGGCCGCCGTCCGCGCCGGAGCCGGCCTCGCCCGCCCCGGCCGCCGCCGCCGACGACGACTGGCCGGAGACGGCACGACCCGGGTCGGCCGCCCGGCCGGCGACCGCCGCCCCGCCGGCGCCGGCCGCAGCCCCGGCCCCGGCCCCGGCCCCGGCTCCGGCCGAGGAGACCCCGAGTCGACGGGCCGCGACCGACGAGCCCGACATCCCCCTGCCGCCCGAGCCGACCGACGACGAGGACTGGCCGCACCCGGCCGAGCCGGCGGCCGCCCGCGCCGCCGCGGCCCGGGTCGGCGCTCCCCGCGAGACCGCACCGCCGCGGGCGGCCGCGGAGTCCGCGCCCGCCCCGCGCGGCGGGGAGCCCACGCCGGTGGTGTCGGCCAACCCTCCCGACGGCGCCGGGCCCGCGTCGGGCAGCGACCTCACCACGGCCGACGTGCGGCGGGTGTGGCCCGAGCTGCTCGCCGTCGTCCGCAAGCACAAGCGCACCACCGAGGCGCTGCTCAAGTCGGCGCAGGTGCACGACCTGGCCGGGGGCACCCTGCACCTGGCGATGACCTCGCCGGCCCTGGCCAAGATGCTCGGCGACGAGCTGAACCAGGAGATCGTCCGGACGGCGCTGCACGAGCTGCTGGGGGTCCGCTGGAAGGTGCAGGCGGTCGTCGAGGGGGCCGGCCGACCGGCCGCCCCGGGCCGGGCGCCGGCGGTCGACCGCGAGGCCGTCCGCGAGGCGCAGCGCGCCGCCGAGGCGGCCGAGGCCCGCGAGCTCATGGCCGAGCGCGAGGCGGAGGTCTCCGACGACCGGGAACCGGCGCCGGCCGTGGACCCCGAGCAGGCCGCGCTCTCCCTGCTCCGCGCCCAGCTGGGTGCCCGCCCGATCGAGGAGTGACGGTCACCGGCCGAGGAAGGTGAGCACCCCGGCCGCCAGGGCCTCGGCGAGGGCCTGCCGGCCGGCCGGGTCGCTCATCAGCGCGGCGTCGGCCGGGTTGCGCATGTTGCCGCACTCGACGTAGACGGCCGGTGTGGTCGCCAGGTTGAGGGCGGCCAGGTCCGGGCGGTCGTCCAGGCCGCCGGCCCCGGCGTACATCGCGGGCGGGACGACCGGGAGGAGCGCGTCGCGCAGCGCGAGGGCGAGCGCGTCGGTGCCGGCCGCGACCTGCGGGCCGGCGGCGTCCAGCGACGAGGTGATGACGTGGAATCCCCGGCCCGCCGCCGCGGCGCCGTCGCCGTGGATGCCGACGAACGCCGCCGCGCCGACCCGCCCGGGCAGCGCCCCGCGGGCGTCGACGCAGGGGCCGACCCCGGTGTCGTCGGCGCGGGTGAGCACCACCTCGACGCCGGCCGCGGAGAGCAGGTCGCGGGTGCGCAGCGCGACGTCCCAGGTGAAGGCGTGCTCCGGGTAGCCGGCGTCGGTGGCGGTGCCGGTGGTGTTGCAGGCCTTCGTGCCGCCGGCACCGTCGGGCACCGGGGCGCCGACCACACCGGGCGCGGCGGCGTTGCCGCCGTTGTGCCCGGGGTCGAGCACGACGACCGGTGCGGGGACCGGTGCCGGCGGGACGAGCGACGGGGACGGCGGGGCGGTCGTCGCCGGCGGCACGGTGCCGGCGACCGGCGGCAGCCGCGGGGCGGACGCGGGAACCGAGGACGCGGACGGCGACGACGAGGCGGGCGACCCCGCGTCCGCCGGGGCACCGCCGCACCCGGCGAGGAGCAGGCCGACGAGGACCGCCCCCGCCCCGGCACGCCGCACGGGCCCGAGCCTGCCACGGACGTCGTCCCGCGGGCCTACCCTCGACGCATGTTCCCCGGAGGCGCCCCCGACCTGCAGCAGCTCATGCAGCAGGCGCAGCAGATGCAGCAGCAGTTGGTCGCCGCCCAGGAGCAGCTGGCGAACGAGCAGGTGACCGGCTCGGCCGGCGGCGGCCTGGTCACCGCGACGATGACCGGCGGCGGTGAGCTGACCGCCGTCACCATCTCGCCGGAGGCCGTCGACCTCGACGACCTCGAGACGCTGCAGGACCTCGTGGTGGCCGCCGTCCGCGACGCCAGGCGGGCCGCCGACGAGCTGGCCGCCGGCCGCATGGGACCCCTCGCCGGGGGCCTCGGTGGCGGGCTGGGGCTGCCCGGCGCCTGAGCCGGGCACCCGCAGAGCACCGACAGGAGTCATCCCGTGTACGAGGGGGCCGTCCAGGACCTCATCGACGAGCTCGGCCGCCTCCCCGGCGTCGGGCCCAAGAGCGCGCAGCGCATCGCCTTCCACCTGCTGGCGGCCGAGTCCGCCGACGTCGGCCGGCTCGTCGCCGCCCTGCAGCGGGTTCAGGCCGAGGTCCGCTTCTGCGCGACGTGCTTCAACGTCGCCGAGGGCGAGCAGTGCCGCATCTGCCGCGACCCGCGGCGCACCGAGGACGTCATCTGCGTCGTCGAGGAACCCAAGGACGTCGTCGCCATCGAGCGCACCCGGGAGTTCCGCGGCCGGTACCACGTGCTCGGCGGCGCGATCAGCCCGATCGAGGGCGTCGGCCCCGACGACCTGCGGGTCAAGGAGCTCATGACCCGGCTGATGAACGGCCAGGTGACCGAGCTGATCATCGCCACCGACCCCAACCTCGAGGGCGAGGCCACGGCCGCCTACCTGGCCCGGCTCGTCGCGCCCATGGGGCTGGCGGTGTCGCGGCTGGCCAGCGGCCTGCCCGTCGGCGGCGACCTGGAGTACGCCGACGAGGTCACGCTGGGCCGCGCGTTCGAGGGGCGCCGCCGGATCGACGCCTGAGGGCTACTCGAGGACGACGTCGTCGCCGCGGCGCAGGGCCCGGCGCACCCGCAGCCTCAGGTGCCTGGCGTAGCCCCGGACGAACTGCGTGTACCCCGGCGTCGGCCCGTGGTAGCCGAGGAAGCCCCGCGGCCCGGTCACCATCTCCCCGGTCCGGACGTCGTAGCGGCTCTGGTGCCAGGGGCAGACCAGGCAGCCCTCGGCGTCGAGCTCGCCGTCGGAGAGGTCGGCGAGCTGGTGCCGGCAGCGCCGCGAGACGGCGAAGTAGCTGCCGCCGCGGTTGCCCACGGCCCAGTCGCCCACGCGGCGCACCGCACCCGGCGGGAGGTCGGCGGCGGGGATGCGGTCGGACTGGTCGGCCATGTCGTCTCCAACTCGGTGGTGGGGCACGCGTTCTGCCGCGCCCTACCCGCGCCGGCGGCTCCCGACCCCTCGCCCGCGCCCCGGCCGAACCGCCTCGGACCCGTTCCGCCTGGGTAGGGTCGCCGTCGTGGTCCTCCGCCGCCTGTCCGCCGTCCTCGCCGTCGCCGGTGCGGTGGTCCTGACCGGGCCGGCCGCCCACGCCGAGCCGCCGTTCGACGTCCCCGGGCAGCTCACCGACCGTGCCGACGTCCTCGACGGCGGGGAGGAGGCGCAGGTCGAGGAGGCGCTGCAGCAGCTGGCCGCCGACGAGAACGTGCAGCTGTTCGTCGTCTACGTCGACAGCTTCGACGGGCTCGCCGGCCCGCAGTGGTCCGACGAGACCGCGATCGCCTCCGGCCTGGGTCTGGACGACGTCCTGCTGGCCGTCGCGGTCGGGGACCGGCGCTACGGGGTGTCGGTGGACGAGTCGTCGGAGTTCTCCGACAGCCGGATCCAGGAGATCCTGCGCGAGGACGTCGAGCCGCGGCTGTCCGAGGACGACTGGGCCGGCGCCGCCGTGGCGATGGCCGAGGGACTGGGCGGGGACGGCGGCGGCACCGGGGTGGGCACGCTGGCGGTGGTCGGCGGCATCGCGGCCGTGGGCGGCGGGGCCTACCTCGTGTCGCGCTCGCGGCGCAGGCGGCGGGCGGCGGCCGGGCCCCCAGTCCAGCGGCTCGAGCGCCCGGACCCGCACGCCGGAGTGCCGACCGAGGAGCTCCAGGCCCGGGCCAGCACCGCGCTGCTGGAGCTGGACGAGGCGGTGAAGACCTCGCAGCTGGACCTCGACTTCGCCCGGCTGCAGTACGGCGAGGAGGCGGTCGCCGGGTTCGCCGAGGCCCTCGCGCAGTCGCGGCAGGAGCTGACCCGCGCCTTCACGCTGCGGCAGGAGCTGGACGACGAGATCCCGGAGGACGAGCCGACCACGCGCGCCATGCTCGCCGAGATGCTGCAGCTGACCTCGGCGGCCGACGCGCGGCTCGACGAGCAGGCCGAGGCCTTCGACGAGCTGCGCGACCTGGAGAAGAACGCGCCCCAGGCGCTGGAGGCCCTCGGCCCGCGGATCACCGCGCTGCACGGCCGGATGCCGGCCGACGCGCAGCGGATGGCCGAACTGCAGCGCCGCTACGCGCCGGCGGCGCTGGCCCCCGTGGAGGACAACCTCGAGCAGGCCCGGGCCCGGTTGGCCGCGGCGGAGACCGAGGTGGGTGAGGCGCGGGCGGCGCTGGACGCCGGTGCACCTGGTGCCGCGGTCGGCGACCTGCGCGCCGCCGAGGACGCGGTGGTGCAGACCGGCCAGCTTCTCGATGCGATCGGCCGGCTGGCCACCGACCTCGAGGCGGCCGTGCAGCGCATCCCGGCCGTGCGCGCCGACACCGAGCAGGACCTGGCCGAGGCGCGGGCGCTGGTGGCGGCCGGCGACGAGAGCGGTCTGCGGCCGCAGATCGCCCGCGCCGAGGCCGGCCTGGCCGCGGCCGACGAGGCGATGGCCACCGGCGGCGGGGCGCTGCCCGACCCGTTCACCGCCCTGCGCCGGCTGGAGGAGGCCGACATCGCGCTGGAGCAGGCGCTGTCGGTGGCCCGCGACGCGCAGGCCCGGGCCCGCCGCGCGGCCGCGGCGCTGGACCCGGCGCTGCTCAACGCCCGCTCGGCGATCGCGGCGGCCGGGGACTTCATCGCGACCCGCCGCGGCGCCGTCGGCCCCGAGGCGCGCACCCGGCTGGCCGAGGCGCAGCGGCACCTCGACGCGGCGACGCAGCAGGGCGGCAGCGACCCGGTGACGGCGGTGCGCGAGGCCCAGCAGGCCGAGGCGCTCGCCGTCCAGGCGCTGCAGCGGGCGCAGTCCGACGTGTCGAGGTGGAACTCCGGCGGCTACGGCGGAGGGGCCGGGTACGGCGGCGGCGGGTTCGGCGGCGGCTTCGCCGGGCCCGCCTACGGCCGCGGCCCCGATCTGGGCAGCCTGGTGCTCGGCGGCATCCTGTTCGGCGGAGGGGGCGGCGGGCACCGGCGCGGCGGCTCCTTCGGCGGGTCGGGCCGCCGCAGCGGCGGCAGCTTCGGCGGCAGTGGCGGTCGGCGCAGCAGCGGCGGGGGCGGGCGGCGCAGCGGCGGCGGGCGCTTCTAGCGCGCAGCCGCCCCTGGGAAACCGTCGTACGGCGGTGGCACGGTGACCTCCCCCACACCCGAGGAGGAGCCATGCCCACTCGCGACACCGCGTGGCCGGCCGGCACGCCGTGCTGGATCGACTACGGCGCCAGAGACGTCGATGCGGCGAAGGAGTTCTACGGGTCGCTGTTCGGCTGGAGCTGGTCCGGCGGCGATCCGGAGTACGGCGGCTACCTGAACGCCGAGCACGGCGGCCGCCCGGCGGCCGGCCTGGGGCCGCTGATGAACGGCGAGGACCCGCCCGGCTGGACCGTCTACTTCGCCACCGACGACGCGGCCGCGACCGCCGGCACCATCCGGGACGCGGGCGGCACCGTCGTCGTCGAGCCTATGCAGGTCGGGCCGATGGGCACGATGGTGATCGCCGCCGACCCGGCCGGCCACGCCTTCGGCCTGTGGCAGGCCGGCGAGCACACCGGCGTCCGCGTCGTCAACGAACCCGGGTCCCTGACCTGGGAGGAGGCCGCGGTCGAGGACGTCGCCGCGGCGCAGGAGTTCTACTCCCGCGTCTTCGGGTTCCGCTTCGACGAGATACCCGACATGGGCGGCTACGCCACCTTCGCCACCGGCGAGCGGCCGCTGGGCGGCCTCGGGCCTGCCCAGGCCGACCTGCCGACGGGCTGGTCGGCCTGCTTCGCGGTCTCCGACACCGACGACACGGTGGCCACGGTCGAGGCGCGCGGCGGGAAGGTGCTCATGCCCGCGCAGGACAGCCCCTACGGCCGCTTCGCCGTCGTGGCGGACCCGTGGGGTGCCGCGTTCTCGGTGATGCAGCTGCCGCCGGAGGAGTGAGGTGGCACGGGACGGCGCCGCGGGCGGCGCCGTCCCGGATCACCGCAGCTGGCCGTACGCGTGCTCGGGACGGAAGCGGACGACGAGCCGGCGGTCGCGGACCATCGCGGCGCGGTAGTCGTCCCAGTCGTCGTGCTCCCCGCTGACGCCGCGGTAGTACGCCACGAGCTCCTCGACCGTGGCGTCGTCCGGCGCGGCGGCGACCGGGGTCAGCTCCGCGGTGCCCTCGACGGCCACCCAGCTCCAGAAGTCGTCCGAGGAGACGTGCAGCGTCACCCGGGGGTCGCGCTCCAGGTTGCGCGTCTTGGCCCGGTCGGCCGTCACCGACACCCGGAACAGCTGCCGGTCGGCGTCGTAGGCGTAGCCGACGTTGGACAGCTGCGGCCGGCCATCCCCCTTGACGGTGGCCAGCACGCCCCACTTCCGGCCGGCGACGAACTCGAGGTACCGGGGCTCGACGGTCACGGAGGTCTCCTTCGGGTCGGTCCGGCCCCCGCAGGGGGGCAGGGGGTTCGTGCGCTAGCGCTCCCGGCCGCGGGCCTTGAGGGGGACCGGTGGCAGCGCCGGGGTGAGCAGCCGGTCGCCGTCGTAGCCGACCACGGTGCCGAAGCGGCCGTCGTCGGCGTTCCACTGCTCGGCGAACGCGGCGATCTCCTCGCCGGAGCGGCCGACGAAGTTCCACCACATGACCAGCTTCTCGTCGAAGGGCTCACCACCGAGGAGCAGCAGCCTCGCCGCCTCCCCCGTGCGGATCCGGACCGAGCGCCGGCCGGTGCCCAGGTAGAGCATCTGCCCGTGGCCGAGCGGTGCGCCCTCCACGTCGGCCCCGCCGGAGGCGCCGAGCAGGGCGTGCTCGAAGTCCGGCTCCAGCGCCAGCTCGACGTCGGCCCCGGCGGCCAGGTCCAGGTCGACGCCGAGCAGCGGGGTGTGCGCGGTGCCCGGCGAGGTCGCGCCGCCCAGCGAGCCCATCAGCACGGTCGCGGTCAGCCCGTCGGAGGTGAACCCGGGCAGCCGGGCGTGGTGCTCGAACGCGGGTGCGGTGTCGCGGGCGGCGTCGGGCAGGGCCACCCACAACTGGGCGCCGTGCAGGTAGCGCGGGTGCTCGACCGGCGACTGCTCCGAGTGGGAGATGCCGTGCCCGGCGGTCATCAGCGCGAGCTCGCCGGGCCCGAACTCGACGTCGCTGCCGAGCGAGTCGCGGTGGTGCACCCGCCCCTGGAGCAGCCAGGAGACGGTCTGCAGCCCGGTGTGCGGGTGCGGCGCGACCTGCATGCCCGGGCCGGCCGCGACGTCGTCCGGGCCGTAGTGGTCGACGAAGGCCCAGGCCCCGACCAGCCGCCGGCCCAGGGTGGGCAGCAGCCGGCGCACGCGGGTGCTCTCGCCGAGCGGCACCTCCTTGGCCGGCAGCAGGTCGAGCACGGGGCCGGCGGCGGTCCAGGTTGCTCATGGCGCTGGCTCCTCGTCGTCAGGCCTGCGGAGCCTGCCCAGTCTCACCGCGGACGTCGCCGTGCGGAACCCGCTGTGCCGGGACGGACCCGAGCCGGCCGGCCTGGAAGTCGGTGAACGCGTCCATGACCTCCTGCCGGGTGTTCATGACGAACGGCCCGTACATGGCGATCGGCTCGCGGATCGGCAGCCCGCCGAGGACGACGACGTCCAGGGCCAGCGTCCGCGACTCCTGGCGCTGGGCGCCGCTGATCGTGATGGTGTCGCCGGGGCCGAAGACGGCGAGCTGCCCGGTGCGGACCGGCTGCCCGTCGGGCCCCACCGCGCCGGCACCGGAGAGCACGTAGACCAGCGCGTTGAAGTCCGGCCGCCACGGCAGGTCGAGGGTCGCGCCGGGGGCGATCGTCGCGTGCACCATCGCCATCGGGCTGTAGGTGCTGCCCGGGCCGGAGTGCCCGGCGACGTCGCCGGCGATGACCCGGAGGAACGCGCCGGCGTCCGGGCTGGCCAGCAGAACCGCCTCGTTTGCGCGCAGGTCCTGGTAGCGCGGCTCGACCCACTTCTGCGCCCGCGGGAGGTTCACCCACAGCTGCAGGCCGTGGAACAGGCCGCCGCTGACGACCAGCGCCTCCGGCGGCTTCTCGATGTGCAGGACGCCGCCGCCGGCGGTCATCCACTGGGTGTCGCCGTTGCTGATCGTGCCGCCGCCGCCGTGGGAGTCGGCGTGCTCGAAGGTGCCGTCGATGATGTACGTGACGGTCTCGAAGCCGCGGTGCGGGTGCCAGGAGGTGCCCTTGGGCTCGCCCGGCGCGTACTCGACCTCGCCCATCTGGTCCATGTGGATGAACGGGTCCAGGTCGCGCAGGTCCACGCCGGCGAAGGCGCGGCGGACCGGGAAGCCCTCGCCCTCGAAGCCGGACGGCGCCGTGGTCACCGAGCGGACCCGGCGGCGCACCGTGCCGGGAGCGGGCGCGGGGACGCGGGGCAGGACGGTGGTGTCCTCGACGGTGATGGCGGGCATCGCTGCCTCCTTGAGTTGAGAGCTCAACTATCTATGGTCCACCCTAGCGCGGATGGGCGCGGAGTTGTTCCCGCCGTCCCTCTCGACGAGATCTGCACACTCGTCAGCATGAGGGTCTGATGCCGTCCACTGTGCAGATCTCGCCGGGGATGGCCAGGGTGGGGGCGTGCCCTCGCCGCTGCTCGCCGACCTCCCGCCCCGGGAGGGCTGCCCCAAGCGGATGGTCTTCGGCCCGTGCGGTGGCGTGCGGCCCGACGAGGGGTGCGAGGTCGCCGAGCACCGTTGCGTCTTCGTCGGGGAGCCGCCGGTGTCCTGGCCGGTCGAGCCGTCACCCGCCCCGGCGCCGCGCCCGGGCAGCCTGCTCGATACCGCCCGCACTCGGCCGGTCGTGCTGACCGACCTCACCGTCGTCCCGTACGACCCCGGCTCGCTGCGCCGGGTGGTCGGCGTGGTCGGCCCGGTCTCCGACGGCCTGCTGATCGGCGAGCACGCCAACCGGCCCGACTTCCCGCCCGCCCTGTTCGCCGCGGAGGTGCAGGCCGCCGGAGGCCGGCTGTGGACGACGCTGGCCTGCCGGGACCGCAACCGCGTGGTGCTGGAGCAGGAGGTGGCCGCGCTCGCCGCGCTGGGGGTGGACGGCGTCCTGTGCGTGACCGGCGACGCCCGGGGCCCCGGCGTCCGCCCCGGCGCCACCCAGGTGTTCGACCTCGACGGGCCCCGGCTGGCCGCGCTCGCCGCGTCCGCCGGGCTGGCCGTCGCCGTCCCCGAGTCGCCGGCGGCGCCGCCGGTCGACCTGCGGCCGGCCCGCGTGGCGCAGAAGCAGCGCGCCGGGGCGCAGGTCTGCGTGCTCAACCACGTGCGCACGCCGGGCGAGGTCGCGCGCTTCGCCGCCGCCGCGCGCGCCGCCGGCGCCACGCTGCCGTTCCTGGCCGCGGTCGCCGTCTACACCGACGAGCGCTCGGCCCGGGTGCTGCAGCGATTCCCCGGCCTGTACCTGGACGACGACGTGGTCGAGCAGGTGCTGGCCGCGCCCGACCCGCGGGAGG
The DNA here is from genome assembly GCF_046233715.1 of Trujillonella humicola. NCBI lineage: Bacteria > Bacillati > Actinomycetota > Actinomycetes > Geodermatophilales > Geodermatophilaceae > Trujillonella > Trujillonella humicola. The sequence goes on from NZ_JBJNRJ010000027.1 coordinate 34,076, forward strand.
CGGGCATCGCCGCCGCCGTCGCCGAGGCCCGGGCGCTGCTCGAGATCGACGGGGTGGCCGGGGTGAACCTCTCCGGCCTGGCGTCGGCCGGCGGGGAGGACGCCGGGGCGCAGGTCAAGGCCGAGGTCGCGGCACGGATCAGGGAGGGGCACGGTGGCTGAGCTCGAGGCCGAGGCGATGGAGGCCGAGTTCGGCACGGTCGCCGGGTGGACCGAGGAGGCGGTGCGGGCGCTCGGCCCGGACCACGCGATCCCGGCCGGCTGCCGGGGGAGCGGCAGCGAGGGTGCGCTGCGCTGGCTCGCCGACGGGCTCGCGCTGCGGCCCGGCGCCCGGGTGCTGGACGACGGCGCCGGCGTCGGCGGCCCCGCCGGCTGGCTGGCCGCCGAGCGCGGCGTGCGCCCGGTCTGCGCCGAGCCGATGGCCGAGGCGGTGCGCGCGTCGGCGCGGCTGTTCGGCCTGCCCTCGGTGGTCGCGACGGCCCAGGAGCTGCCGTTCGGCGACGGGGCGTTCGACGCCGCCTGGTGCCTGGGCGTGCTCTGCACGACGCCGCACAAGGCCGCCGCCCTGGCCGAGCTGCGCCGGGTGGTGCGCTCCGGCGGGCGGGTCGGCCTGCTGGTCTTCGTCGCCGTCCGGCCGCTGCCGCCGCCGCTGCCGGAGGGCAACGTATTCCCCTCCGAGGAGGAGCTCACCGGCCTGCTGGCCGGCGCCGGGCTGCGGCTGGAGCGCACCGGTCGCGCCGACCTCTCCGACAGCCCGCCGGAGTGGTCGCAGCGGGCCGACGCCGTCGACGCCGAGGTCGAGCGCCGGCACGGGGACGACCCCGCGTGGGCGGAGGCGCAGGAGCAGTCGGGCCGGGTGGGCCGGCTGCTCTCCGACGGCGCGCTGGTGCCCTGGCTGGGCCTCGCGACCGCCACCTGACGCGACGAGATCTGCACACTCGTCACCATCAGCCGCTGATGGCGTCGAGTGTGCAGATCTCGTCGAGGAAAGGGGTCGACGGTCTCGAAACGCGCGGGACACACGGTGGAACTACGGTCCCGGCCATGGCGGACCTCTTCGACGGGTACCCGCTCGGGCAGCAGTGGGACGAGATGTTCGGCAGCCCCGGCTCGCCGCGACAGCCCTACGCCGGGCTGTTCGCCGCGCTGCAACCGATGGCGGGGGAGGAGCTCTCCGCCCGGGCCGACCTGCTCTCCCAGACCTACCGCGACGCCGGGGTCACCTTCGCCCACGCCGGCGAGGAGCAGCCCTTCCCGCTCGACATCGTGCCGCGCAGCGTCGTCACCACCAGCGCGCACTTCCACCGCCAGGCGCACGGCGTCGTCCCGCCCAACGGGGTGCGCGTGCACGTGTCGGGCATCGACCTGGTCCGCGACGAGGCCGGCGACTTCCGGGTGCTCGAGGACAACCTGCGCTCGCCCTCGGGCGTCAGCTACGTGATCACCAACCGCGCGGCCATGAGCCAGGTGCTGCCCGAGCTGTTCGCCGACCACCGCATCCAGCCGGTCGACGACTACCCGACGCGCCTGCTGGCCGCGCTCAAGGCCTCGGCGCCGGCCAACGTCGCCGACCCGACCGTCGTCGTCCTCACCCCGGGCGTCTACAACTCCGCCTACTTCGAGCACGCCCTGCTGGCCCGCCAGATGGGCGTCGAGCTGGTGGAGGGCCGCGACCTGGTGTGCGCCGGCAACCAGGTGAGCATGCGGACGACGGACGGGCAGCGCCGCGTCGACGTCGTCTACCGCCGGATCGACGACGAGTTCCTCGACCCGGTGCACTTCCGCCCCGACTCGGTGATCGGCTGCGCCGGCGTCCTCAACGCGGCGCGCGCCGGGCGGGTGACCATCGCGAACGCCGTCGGCAACGGGGTGGCCGACGACAAGCTGCTCTACACCTGGGTGCCGGACCTGATCCGGTACTACCTGGGCGAGGAGCCGCTGCTGGCCAACGCCGACACCTACCGGCTCGACGACGAGGACACGACCCGGTGGGTGCTCGACCGGCTCGACCAGCTGGTGCTCAAGCCGGTCGACGGCTCCGGCGGCAAGGGCATCGTCATCGGCCCGCGGGCCGACGAGCGGACGCTGTCCGACCTCACCGCCACCGTGCGCGCCCGCCCACGGGACTGGATCGCGCAGAAGCCGATCGGCCTGTCGACCTGCCCCACCCTGATCGGCGGCCGGATCGCACCGCGGCACGTGGACCTGCGCCCGTTCGCGATCAACGACGGCGACCGGGTGTGGGTGCTGCCCGGCGGGCTGACCCGGGTCGCGCTGCCCGAGGGGGAGCTGGTCGTCAACTCCAGCCAGGGCGGGGGCTCCAAGGACACCTGGGTGCTCAGCCCGCCCCGGCCGGCGAGCGAGCCCGAGGAGGTGCCGGAGCTGACCCGCATCGAGTTCACCGCCGCCGACCTGCCCGACGACCCGCCCGCGCAGGACCCCGGGCCGCTGAACGACACCGTCGTCGGCCAGTCCCAGCAGCAACAGCAGTCCGCCGGAGTGGCCACTTCGGCGGGTCCGGGCGGGGGGACGCCGTGCTGAGCCGGATCGCCGAGTCGCTGTTCTGGATCGGCCGCTACGTCGAGCGCGCCGACGACACGGCCCGGATCCTCGACGTGCACACCCAGCGGCTGGTCGAGGACCCGTGGATCGACGAGCGGCGCGCCTGCGCCAACCTGCTCGCGCTGATGGGGGCGCCCTGCGCGCCGGAGGACGCCGACACCGAGCGGGTGCTGGCCACCCTCGCGTTCGAGCGCGACAGCCCCGGCTCGATCGTGGGCGCGCTGTCGGCGGCACGGGAGAACGCCCGCGGCGCCCGGGAGGTGTTGTCCGGCGAGATCTGGGAGTCGCTGAACGTCACGCACAACGCTCTCCCCCAGCAGCGCACGATGGCCCGCCGCTACGGGCCGCACTCGCTGTTCCGGTTCGTCCGCGAGCGCTCGGCGATGGTCTTCGGCCTGGCCGACTCGACGATGAGCCGCGACGAGAGCTGGCTGTTCCTCGTCCTCGGCCGCTCGCTGGAGCGGGTGGACATGACCGCACGGATCATCTCGACCCGGGTGCTGGCCGGGGACGCTGCGCCGTCCTGGACGCTGGTGCTCCGCTCCACCGGCGCCTACGAGCCCTACCTGCGCACCTACCGCGGGGTGGTCGACTCCAGCCGGGCCGCGGAGTTCCTGCTGCTGGACCGGCTGTTCCCGCGCTCGGTGTTCGCCGCCCTGGACCAGGCCGAGAGCTGCCTGGTGGAGCTGGAGCGCAGCACCGTCCGCGACGCGACCCGCATCGGCGTCGCCGGCGAGGCGCACCGCATCGTCGGGCGGGCCCGGACGCTGCTGGAGTACATGAGCCCCCCGGAGCTGCTGTCCCGGCTGCCCGCCCGGCTGGAGGAGCTGCAGCGCACCTGCTCGGCGGCCAGCGCCGCGGTCAGCGAGCGGTTCTTCACCGAGCAGGCGCCGCAGGTGTGGGTGCCGGAGGGGGTCGCATGACGGCCCAGCAGCAGACCCAGCAGCAGCCGCCCGGCACGCGGACGTCGCCGTCCCGCTGGCGGCTGCAGGTCGTGCACCGCACCCGGTTCTCCTACGCCGGCCCGGTGCGCTCCTCCTACAACGAGGCGCGGCTGACCCCGGAGAACAGCAGCCGGCAGACGACGCTGCGCTCCCGCGTGGAGATCGAGCCCGCCGCGACCGCCTCCGCCTACCGGGACTACTGGGGCTCCACGGTGACCGCGTTCGACCTGCACTCCCCGCACGAGGAGCTGGTGGTCACCGGGACGTCCATCGTCGAGGCCGGCCCCGAGCCGACCGCCCACGAGCACGTCGGCTGGGCGGTGCTGCGCGGCGCCGAGGTGCGCGACCGGTACGGCGAGCTCCTGGGGCCCACGCCGCTGACCGCCGTCGACGACGAGGTGGTGGAGCAGGCCCGTGCCGTCGCGGGGGACCAGCCGCCGCACGAGGCCGCCGCCGCGCTGTGCCGCCACGTGCGCGAGCACATGGAGTACCTGTCGGGCGCCACCCACGTGAAGACGACGGCGATGCAGGCGTGGCGCCACCGCAAGGGCGTCTGCCAGGACATCTCCCACGTCACCGTCGGCATGCTGCGCGCCGTCGGCCTGCCCGCGCGGTACGTCTCCGGCTACCTGCACCCCGAGCGCGACGCCGCGATCGGGCAGACCGTCACCGGGGAGAGCCACGCCTGGGTCGAGTGGTGGGACGGCGGCTGGTGCGCCCACGACCCGACCAACTCCACCGCGGTCGGCGCCCGGCACGTGACGCTGGGCCGCGGGCGGGACTACGGCGACGTCTCGCCCTTCCGCGGCATCTTCTCCGGCGCCGGCAGCGAGGGGCACGCCGTCACGGTCGAGGTCACCCGCCTGGCGTAGGCCCTCTTTCCGCCGACGTGGCCACTTCGGCGGAAAGAGGGCCTAGGAGAAGTCCTTCAGCAGGCGGGCCACCCCCGTCGGGCCGGCGTCCCCGGCGTCCTCGTCGGGCAGCGCCTCGACGCGCTCGGCCAGGCGCGACCGCCAGGCCGGCGGGGCGGCGTCGAGCCAGGCCGCGCCGGCGTCGGTGAGCCGGCCGTCGCTGCGCAGCGGCGCCCACCCGCGGAGCACCCGCAGCGCCTCGGCGGCGGTGACCAGCACCGACCCGATGCCCCGCCGGCGCACCTCCGCCGCGACGGTCACGGTGTCGACGATGCCCGAGCGGTTGTACCAGCGGACCTCGCCGATCCGGTCGGCCATCCGCACACCGGCGGCGGCGACCTCCCGCGGGGTCACGACCACGCCCGGCCGGAACGCCGGGCCGCCGAAGGCCAGCAGCGACGTCGCGGGGATGTTGCTCGTGGCGTGGTGCAGCTCGGCGAACCACAGCGGCGGGCACAGCTCGGACAGGGACGCGGCCGTGTCGATCCGCCGGACCGTGCCGTCGGTGGCCCGGTAGCGGACGTCGACCAGCCAGCCGGACGGGCGGCGGCCCTGCGACTCGATCGCGGTCATGTCCACCGGGGTGCCGTCGGCGAAGCGGTCGGAGTTCACCGCCACCAGCGAGTGCTCCGCCGACGCCGGGCCGGCGTCGGCCATGCGTGCCCACCAGACCGCGGCGGTCACCGGCGCGTCCGGGACCGCGACCAGCCGCGGCCGGCCCGCCCCGCGCGCCGGCAGGGTGGGGTGCCGCGCGTCCTCGGCGTGGGCGACGGCGGTGCTCATGGCGTCCTCCTGGTGCTGGCCCGCCGGGAGGCGGGTGGTGTGCGTCTCCCTCGCGGGAGCCGGCCTGGAGGCCGGTGTCTGCGAGCCTCCGGGCCACGCTTGTGCGTGCCTTGCGAGCGACTGGTGGCCCCTCCGGCCCCCGCGAGGACACCCTCGGCCTCGTGGTGTCCCGGGGGCCAGGGTCGGCGGTCCCGGCCGGCTCGGGACGCCGCCCGGGGGCGGGGACACGCAGCGGCGATACTGGAGCGGACATGGACAGCGACCGCAGCCGCCGATGAGCGCGCCCCTCAACCTCGTCAACCTGGAGCGGGTGTCCAAGGCGCACGGCACCACCGTGCTGCTCGACGACGTCTCCCTGGGCATCGCCGCCGGCGAGCGGATCGGCGTCGTCGGCCGCAACGGCGGCGGGAAGACGACGCTGCTCGAGGTGCTCACCGGGGTCGAGGAGCCCGACTCCGGCCGGGTCACCCGCCGCAACGACCTGGCGATGGGGGTGCTCGACCAGTCCGGGACCCTCCCGGAGGGGACGACGGTGCGCGACGTCGTCCTGCCGGCCTCGCGGTTCGCCTCGGAACACGAGTGGGCCGCCGACCCGGCGGTGCGCAGCGTGCTGGCCGGTCTGGAGCTCGACCGGCTCGGCCTGGACAGCCCCGTGGCGCCGATGTCCGGCGGTGAGCGGCGCCGGGTGGCCCTGGCGGCCCAGCTGATCCGCCCCCTGGACCTGCTCGTCCTCGACGAGCCGACCAACCACCTCGACGTGGAGGGGGTCGCGTGGCTCGCCGACTACGTCAAGCGGCGCAGCGGCGGGCTGCTGGTCGTGACCCACGACCGGTGGTTCCTCGACGAGGTGTGCACCACCACGTGGGAAGTCGCCGACGGGAACGTGCACGCCTACGAGGGCGGCTACTCGGCGTACACGCTGGCCCGCGCCGAGCGGGCGCGGGTCGCCGCGGTCACCGAGGAGCGCCGGCTCAACCTCGTCCGCAAGGAGCTGGCCTGGCTGCGCCGCGGCCCGCCGGCGCGCACCAGCAAGCCGCGGTTCCGCATCGAGGCCGCCGAGGCGCTGATCGCCGACGAGCCGCCGCCGCGCGAGACGATGGCGCTGAAGGGCTTCGCCGCCCGGCGGCTCGGGAAGACGGTCTTCGACGTCGAGGACGTCGGCTACGCGGTGCAGACCCCCGCCGGCCCGCGCACCCTCTTCAGGGACCTGACCTGGCACGTCGGCCCCGGCGACCGGATCGGCGTCGTCGGCGTCAACGGCGCCGGGAAGACGACGCTGCTGCGGCTGCTGCTCGGGGAGATCGAGCCCGACTCCGGCCGGGTGGTGCAGGGGCAGACCGTCGCGCCGGCGTACCTCTCCCAGCACGTCACCGAGCTGCCGCCGCGGCTGCGGGTGCTCGAGGCGGTGTCGGAGATCAGCCGGGTCGCCCGGCTGGGCAACCAGGAGATCTCGGCGTCCTCGCTGGCCGAGCGCTTCGGCTTCGCCGCGTCCCGGCAGTGGACGCCGGTGGGCGACCTCTCCGGCGGCGAGCGTCGCCGGCTGCAGCTGCTCCGGCTGCTCATGGGGGAGCCGAACGTGCTGGTGCTCGACGAGCCGACCAACGACCTGGACATCGACACGCTGACCGCGCTGGAGGACCTGCTCGACTCCTTCGCCGGCACGGTGCTGGTGGTCAGCCACGACCGCTACTTCGTGGACCGGGTGTGCGACTCGGTCGTCGCGCTGATGGGCGACGGCACCCTGGCCGCCCTGCCCGGCGGGGTCGAGGAGTACCTGGCCCGTCGCGCCGCGGGCGAGGCCGCCCTCTCCGGCGGGCACGCCGGCACCGGTGCCCCGGCCGCACCGGCGGCCGCACCGGCGGGGCCCACCGCCGCCGAGGCCCGCGCGGCGAAGAAGGAGGCCGCCCGGCTGGAGCGGCGCCTGGCCAAGCTCGAGGCCGACGAGGCGCGGCTGCACGAGCAGCTCGCCGCCGCGGCGGCCGACTACGCCCGCGCGGCCGAGCTGGACGGGCAGCTCCGCGCCGTCCTCGCGGAGAAGGACCGGGTCGAGACCGACTGGCTGGCCGCTGCCGAACTCGCCGACGGCTGAGCTCGCGACACCGTCGCACCCGCTGCCAGGCTGGTGCGGCACGGGGCCGACGACGGAGGACGCGACGTGGAGGACGTGGAGGTCGCCCGGCACGTGGCGGCGCCGGTGGAGCGGGTGTGGGCGCTGGCCACGGACCTGGCGGGGGCGCCGGCGGTGATGAGCGGCATCGACTCGGTCGAGGTGCTCACGCCGGGGCCGTTCGGCGTGGGCACCCGGTGGCGGGAGACGCGCACGATGATGGGGCGCTCGGCGACCGAGGAGATGACCGTGACGGCGGTCGAGCCGCGGCGCGGGTACACGGTCGAGGCGGAGAGCTCCGGCGTCCGGTACGTCTCGACGTGCGCCTTCGCCGAGGCGGCCGACGGCGGCACCGACGTGCGGATGACCTTCGGTGGCACGCCGTCCTCCGCCGTGGCGCGGGTGCTCGCGGCGGTCACCGGTCCGCTCGTGCGGCGGTCGGTGATGAAGGCGCTGGACCGCGACCTCGCCGACCTCGCCGCCGCGGCCGAGCACGCGGGCTGAGACGGTCGGGCGCACCGAGCGGGAGACCGGCGCGCTGCCGGCGATGACCTGCGCCGACGGGAGCGGCCTGGCGCCCCGGCGGCCGAGGCCCCCCGGTCGGGCCCGGCCGGCGGTCGGCGGGCCGATCCACCCCGCCGGGTAGAGTCGTCGGCACCGCCGGCGTAGCTCGACCGACGCTCCGTGGTCCCCGAGCCGCCATCGACTCCCGGGAGACCTGTGCTCGCACTGCTGCTCGCGCACCTGGTGGCTGCGCTGGTCGCTCCGATGCTGCTCCGGTGGTGGGGCCGGCAGGCCTTCGTGGCCCTGGCCCTCGTGCCCGCCGCGTCCTTCGGCTGGGTGATGGCGCAGTTCGCCGGGATCACCGACGGCGGGGACGTCCGCGAGACGGTGCCTTGGGTCCCCGCGCTCGACCTCGAGGTGGCCCTGCGCCTCGACGCGCTCGCGCTCGCCCTCGCTGCCCTGGTCACCGGCGTTGGTGCCCTCGTGCTGCTCTACTGCGCGCGGTACTTCGAGCCCGCGGACGCGGGCACCCCCCGGTTCGCCGGGCAGCTGATCGCCTTCGCCGGGTCGATGCTCGGTCTCGTCCTCGCCGACGACCTGCTCCTGCTCTACGTGTTCTGGGAGCTGACCACCGTCTTCTCGTACCTGCTGATCGGTGCCTCCGGCACGCGGCTGGCGGCCCGACGTGCGGCCAGCCAGGCGCTGATCCTCACCACCGCCGGCGGGCTGGCGATGCTGGTCGGCTTGATCATGATCGGGGAGACGAGCGGCAGTTACCTGCTCTCCGAGGTCGTCGTGGACCCGGGTGAGGGGCCGTTCCTCGTGGCCGGGACGATGCTGGTGCTGGTCGGCGCGATCACCAAGTCGGCCATGGTGCCCTTCCACTTCTGGCTGCCCGCCGCCATGGAGGCGCCCACCCCGGTCAGCGCCTACCTGCACGCCGCGGCGATGGTGAAGGCCGGCATCTACCTGGTCGCCCGCTTCGCACCCGGCTTCGCCGACGTCCCCGGGTGGCGGCCGGTGGTGCTGGGGCTGGGCCTGGCCACGATGCTCGTCGGCGGTTACCGGTCGCTGCGGCAGCGGGACCTCAAGCTGCTGCTGGCGTTCGGCACGGTCAGCCAGCTGGGTTTTCTCATCGTGCTCGTGGGCGCGGGCAGCCAGGAGCTCGCCGCGGCGGGCCTGACCATGGTCGTCGCGCACGCGCTGTTCAAATCCACGCTGTTCCTGACCGTGGGTGTCGTCGACCACGCCACCCGCACCCGCGACCTGCGGGTGCTGTCCGGGCTGGGCCGGCGGCTCCCCCTGCTGGCCGTCGTCGGCGGCCTGGCCGGGGCCTCCATGGCCGGCGCCCCTCCGACGCTCGGGTTCGTGGGCAAGGAGGCGGCGTTCACCGCGCTGTGGGAGGGCGGGCTGGCCGACCGCACCGCGGCCGGTCTCGTGCTCGCCGGGCTGGTCCTGGGGTCGGTGCTCACCGCCGCCTACACCTTCCGCTTCCTCTGGGGTGCGTTCGCCCGCAAGCCCGGCTGCGCCGACACCGAGCTGCTCCACGTGCCGCGCCCGCTCTTCCTCACCGCCCCGACCCTGCTGGCCACCGCCGGGCTGGTGCTGGGGCCGGCCAGCCCGCTGCTGGACCCGCTGGTCAGCGAGTACGCGCAGGCGCTTCCGCTGATCGCGCCCGAGGCCGAGCACCTGGCGCTGTGGCACGGCCTGCAGCCGGCGCTGGGGCTGTCGGCGGTCACCCTGCTCGGCGGCTGGGCGCTGTTCGCGGTCCGCGAGCGCGTCTCCCGGGTCCAGCGGCGGCTGGCCGTGGGCGCGTCGGCCGACGAGGCCTACTGGAACGTGATGCAGGCGCTGGACCGCCTCGCCGTCCTCGTCACCGGCACCACCCAGCGCGGCTCGCTGCCGGCCTACCTCGGCACGATCCTGGTCGTCGTCCTCGCCCTGCCCGGAACGGTGCTGCTGTTCCGGGCGCCGTGGCCGGGGGAGTGGCGGGCCTGGGACACCCCGGTGCAGGCGCTGGTGGGCGCGGTCATCCTGGTGGCCGCCGTCCTCGCGCTGCGGATCCGGCAGCGGCTGTCGGCCGTGCTGGTCGTGGGCGTGACCGGCTACGGGCTGGCCGTGATGTTCGCGCTCCAGGGTGCCCCGGACCTGGCGCTGACCCAGTTCCTCGTCGAGACCCTCACCCTGGTCGTGTTCGTCCTCGTGCTGCGCAAGCTGCCCAAGGACATCGCCGAGCGGCACCGTCCGCGCGAGCGCGCGGTGCGCGGCGTCATCGCCGTCGCGGTCGGGCTGCTGATGGCCACGGCCGGCGCCGCGGCGATGAGCGCGCGGACGGCGACCCCGGTGTCGGTCGACTACCCCGACGCCGCGTACGACTTCGGCGGCGGGCAGAACATCGTCAACGTCACGCTCGTCGACATCCGCGCCTGGGACACGATGGGCGAGATCTCGCTGCTGGTCGTCGCGGCCACCGGCGTGGCCAGCCTGGTCTTCCTGCGACGGCGGACCGGTTCGGTCGACCGGCTGGATCCGGTGGCCCTGGCCCGGCAGCAGCGCTCTTCCCGGCGCGCCCCCCGCCGGCAGTGGCTGGCGGCCTCGGCGGCGCTGGCGCCCGAGCGCCGCTCGGTCGTGCTCGAGGTGGTCACCCGCATCCTGTTCCACACGATCGTCGTGTTCTCGGTCTACCTGCTGTTCACCGGCCACAACGAGCCCGGCGGCGGGTTCGCCGGCGGCCTGGTGGCCGGCCTGGCGCTCGTGCTGCGCTACCTGGCCGGCGGGCGCTACGAGCTGGGCGAGGCGGCCCCCGTCGATCCCGGCCTTCTCCTCGGTCTCGGCCTGATCTTCGCCGGCGGCACCGGCGTCGTCGGTCTGGCGCTGGGCGCCGAGGTGCTGCAGACGGCGATCCTGGAGACGACGCTGCCGGTGCTCGGCGACGTGAAGCTGGTGACGTCGCTGTTCTTCGACATCGGCGTCTACCTGATCGTCGTCGGCCTCGTGCTGGACATCCTGCGCAGCCTGGGCGCCGAGCTGGACCGGCAGCTCGACGAGAACGACCCGATCGACGTCGAGCCCGGCGAGGTGGTGGCCCGATGACGCCGACCGTCGTCCTTCCGGTGGTCATCGGTGGGCTCTACGCCGCCGGGGTCTACCTGCTTCTCGACCGCAGTCTCACCCGCGTGCTGCTCGGCTTCCTGCTGCTGGGCAACGCCACGAACCTGCTGCTGCTCTCCTCGGGCGGCGTCGCCGGGCTGGCACCGGTCCTCGGGTACGCCGAGCCGGAGGAGATGTCCGATCCGCTGCCCCAGGCGCTGATCCTGACCGCGATCGTCATCACCTTCGGGATCGCAGCCTTCCTGCTGGCGATCATCTACCGCTCCTGGCGGCTGGTCCGCCAGGAGAACGTGGGGGTCGACGAGGAGGACCGCCGGGTGGCCAGTCGCTCGGGCACGGACTCCGACGAGATGGACCCCGACGACCTGGCACCGGAGGACCGGCCCGCCGGGCACGCCGACAGCCTGCACACCGAGGACGACGCGCCCTTCGCCAGCGACGACATCGACCTGCCCTCCGTGGAGCGGGGGCGCCGGTGATCCGCGTCCTGACCCCGCTGCCGGTGCTGCTGCCGCTGCTCGGCGCGGCGGCCGCCCTGCTCGTCGGCGGCCGGCACCCCCGCGTGCAGCGCACCCTGAGCATCGCGGTCCTCGCGGCGGTGCTCGCGGTGTCGGTCGCGCTGCTGTTCATCGCCGACGCCGACGGCGCTGGCGCGGTGTCCGTCGGCGGCTGGCCGGTGCCGCTGGGCATCGTGCTGGTCGTGGACCGGCTGTCGGCGCTCATGATGGTGGTCGCGGCCACGGTGGCGCTCGGGGTCCTCGTCTTCGCCGTCGGCCAGGGCAACGCCGACGGCGACGAGGAGACGCCGATCTCGATCTTCCACCCGACGTTCCTGGTCCTGATCGCCGGTGTGGCCAACGCGTTCCTCGCCGGGGACCTCTTCAATCTCTACGTCGGGTTCGAGATCCTGCTGACCGCCAGCTACGTGCTGCTGACGCTCGGCGGGTCGGCGCCGCGGATTCGGGCGGGGATCACCTACATCGTCGTGAGCCTGCTCAGCTCGCTGCTGTTCCTCGCCGCGATCGGGCTGGTCTACGCGTCGACCGGCACGGTCAACATGGCGCAGCTGGCGGTCCGCCTGGCGGAGCTGCCGGAGGGCACCCAGCTGCTGCTGCAGTCAATTCTGCTCATCGCCTTCGCCATCAAGGCCGCCGTCTTCCCGCTGTCCGCGTGGCTGCCCGACAGCTACCCCACGGCGCCGGCCCCGGTCACCGCGGTGTTCGCCGGGCTGCTGACCAAGGTCGGCGTCTACGCGATCATCCGCACGCAGACGCTGCTGTTCCCCGGGGGGGCGCTCGACGAGCTGCTGATGTGGGCGGCGCTGGCGACCATGGTCATCGGCATCCTCGGTGCGGTCGCGCAGACCGACATCCGCCGGATCCTGTCGTTCACGCTCGTCAGCCACATCGGCTACATGGTGTTCGGCATCGCCCTGGCCTCGGCGGCGGGGCTCGCGGGCGCCGTCTTCTACGTGGTCCACCACATCGCCATCCAGACGACGCTCTTCCTCGTCGCGGGGCTGATCGAGCGGCAGGGCGGGTCGACCAGCATGGACCGGTTGGGCGGGCTGGCCCGCAGCGCCCCGCTGCTGGCGATCCTGTTCTTCGTGCCGGCGATGAACCTGGCCGGGATCCCGCCGTTCTCCGGGTTCATCGGCAAGGTGGGCCTGCTCGAGGCGGGCATCGTCGACGGCACGTGGTTGCCCGTCGTGCTCGTGGCCGGTGGCGCGCTGACCAGCCTGCTCACGCTGCTGGCGATCTCCCGGGTCTGGAACCGGGCCTTCTGGCGCCCGCCGGCGCAGCCGCCCGTCGAGGACTCGAACGTGGCGGCGGCCGACGACGCCGGGCCTGAGCTCGAGCCGGAGCCCGACCCCGCCAGCGCCGACGGGGGCGCCCTGTCTCCCGGGGACGCCGAGGCCGGCGAGGCGATCGGTGGCCACGGCTCGTCGCGCGAGGGGCGGGCCACCCGCGCCGCGGCCCGGCAGGCGGCCTGGGCCCGGCACACCGCGGTGGCCACGGCGTCCGAGCCGGCCCCGGACGGGCACCCCGAGGGCGCCGGCCAGGAGGCCGGGCCGGCGGGGGTGCCGCTGCCCCGGGTCATGGTCGGCGCGACGGCGGCGATGGTCGCGGTCACGGTTGCGCTCACCGCCCTGGCCGGCCCCCTCTACGGCGTCGCCCAGCGCGCGGCCGACGACCTCCTGGACCGCACGCCGTACGTCTCCGCGGTCCTCGACGGGACGGAGGACGCACCGTGAGCATCGCAGCGGGACCTCCGGCGGCCCGGCCGGACCAGCCGGCCGCGGAGTACGGGATCGCCCACCAGTTGCGGCACCAGCTGCCGCTGCTGCTGTGGCTGGTGCTGGTCTGGAACCTGCTCTGGGGCTCGTGGTCGTGGGCGAACCTCATCAGCGGGGTCGTGGTCGCGCTGGCCGTGACGGTGCTCCTCCCGCTGCCGCCGGTCATCGGTGGCGCCCACGTCCGTCCGGTCGGGCTCCTCGTCTTCTTCGCCACGTTCGCGGTGGACCTCGTGCGGTCGGCCTTCCTGGTCGCCTGGCAGACCATCCGGCCGCGGGGGATCGGGCAGAGCGCGATCATCCGCGTGCAGCTGCGGACCGATTCCGACCTGCTGCTGACCATCCTGGCCGAGTCGCTCACGCTGGTGCCGGGATCGGTGGTCATCGACATGGACCGGGAGCAGCGCACCCTGGCGCTGCACGTCCTGGCGGTGCGGGACGAGGAGGACGTCGAGCGGCGGCGCCGCGCCGTCCTCGCCGAGGAGGAACGCGTGGTCCGAGCCCTGGGCACCCCCGACGAGATCGCCGCGCTGGGCGCGGTCCCGGGCGGACGGGTCGTCGCGACGGAGCGGGGGACCCCGTGATCGTCGTCTCCTGGCTGGCGTTCGGCATGCTCGGTGGCGGGGCGGTGCTCTCCGTCGTCCGGCTGGCCCGTGGGCCGTCGCTGCTGGACCGGGTGGTGGCGACCGACACGCTGCTGGTCATCGTCTCCGCGGGGCTGGCCGTGTACGCGGCCCTGCAGCGCGACCCCACGCTCGTCCCCGTGCTCGTCGTGGTGGCGCTGCTGGCGTTCGTCGGGTCGGTGTCGGTGGCCCGCTACATCGGCGGAATGATCCTCCACTCCTCGGCCGACGGTGGGGACTCGGTGGAGACCGGCCGGCCGGCCCCGGCCCCGGTCCTCGACGGCCCTGCCCGGGGGGAAGGGGAGCGCGGGGATGGGTGAGGTGGAGTCGGTCAGCGACGTCGTGGCCGTGGTGGCGCTCCTCGGCGGCGCCTTCCTCTGCCTGACGGCCGGCCTGGGCCTGGTGCGCTTCCCGGACGTGCTGACCCGCATGCACGCCGGGACGAAACCGCAGGCGCTGGGCGTGCTGCTGATCATGACCGGCGGAGCGATCCGGCTCTCCGGCTGGTCGGCCACCTGGATGCTGCTGCTGGTGGCGGCCTTCCAGCTGGTGACCGCGCCGGTGACCGCGCACATGATCAGCCGGGTGGCCTACCGCCGCCGGCACGTGCGGCGGGACCTGATGCTCGTCGACGAGCTGCGGACCGGCGACTCGGTCGACCGCGTCTATCGCGGCGACGAGCCGGCCGACGCCCCGCCGGAGAACCCGGCCCCCTCGCTGCGCGAGACCGGCCGGGAGGACGGGCCGGGCAGGTTCTGACCTGCCCGGGCCCGTCCGGCGGTGGGCGCTACCGCCGCGCGCGGTTGACCGCGGAGACGACCGCCCGCAGAGAGGCGGTGACGATGTTGGGGTCGATGCCCACGCCCCACAGGACGCGGTCGCCGACGGCGCACTCGACGTAGGCCGCCGCCCGGGCGTCGCCGCCGGCCGACAGCGCGTGCTCGGTGTAGTCGAGCACCCGGACGTCGACGTCCACGCTGCGCAGCGCGTCGACGAAGGCGGCGATCGGGCCGTTGCCGCGGCCCTCGACGGTCACGGGGACGCCCTCGTCGACGATCTCCACGACCATCTCGTCGAGCTGCAAGCCGTGGGCGGTGTGCCGGTGGCCGGACAGGGAGAACCGGCCCCAGGGGGCGGCCGGGTCGGGCAGGTACTCGCTGCTGAAGGCCGCCCACATCTGCTGGGCGGTCACCTCGCCGCCCTCGTCGTCGGTGTGCCGCTGGATCACGCCGCTGAACTCGATCTGCAGCCGGCGCGGCAGGTCCAGCTGGTGCTCGGTCTTCATGATGTAGGCGACGCCGCCCTTGCCGGACTGGCTGTTCACCCGGATGACGGCCTCGTAGCTGCGGCCGACGTCCTTCGGGTCGATCGGCAGGTACGGGACCGCCCAGGGCATCTGCTCGACCGGGGTGCCGGCGACGGCGGCGTCGGCCGCCAGGGCCGTGAAGCCCTTGTTGATCGCGTCCTGGTGGGAGCCGGAGAAGGCGGTGTAGACCAGGTCGCCGCCGTAGGGGTGACGCTCGTGCACGCCCAGCTGGTTGCAGTACTCGACGGTGCGCCGGATCTCGTCGATGTCGGAGAAGTCGATCTGCGGGTCGATGCCCTGGCTGAACAGGTTCAGTCCCAGGGTGACCAGGCAGACGTTGCCGGTGCGCTCGCCGTTGCCGAACAGGCAGCCCTCGATCCGGTCGGCGCCGGCGCGGTAGCCCAGCTCGGCGGCGGCGACGGCGGTGCCGCGGTCGTTGTGCGGGTGCAGGCTCAGGACGACGGCCTCGCGCCGGCCCAGGTTGCGGTGCATCCACTCGATCTGGTCGGCGTACACCGTGGGCTCGGCCATCTCGACGGTGGCCGGCAGGTTGAGGATGGTCGGCCGGTCGACGGTGGGCTCCCACACGTCGGTGACGGCGTTGCAGACCTCGACGGCGAACTCGAGCTCGGTGCCGGTGAAGGACTCCGGCGAGTACTGGAAGCGGATCTCGGTGTCGCGCATCTGCTCGGCCAGCTTGCGGACCAGCTGGGCCCCGTGGACGGCGATGTCGACGATCCCGGCCCGGTCCGAGCCGAACACCACCCGGCGCTGCAGGGTGCTGGTGGAGTTGTAGAGGTGCACGATCGCCTGCCGGGCGCCGCGCAGCGACTCGTAGGTGCGCTCGATGAGCTCGTCGCGGGCCTGGGTGAGGACCTGGATGGTGACGTCGTCGGGGACCAGGTCGTCCTCGATCAGCTGGCGGACGAAGTCGAAGTCGGTCTGGCTGGCGGCGGGGAAGCCGACCTCGATCTCCTTGTAGCCCATCCGGACCAGCAGCTCGAACATCCGCCGCTTGCGGTCCGGGGTCATCGGGTCGATCAGGGCCTGGTTGCCGTCGCGCAGGTCGACGGCGCACCAGCGCGGCGCCTCCGTGCTGACCTTCTCCGGCCAGGTGCGGTCCGGCAGCTCGATCGGCGGGAACGGCGCGTACCGGGCGAACGGCATGGGCGAGGGCCGCTGCGGGTTGCGGGCGTGCGGGTGGTTCTCGGGCAGCTGGTGCTGGGACATGTGGGTGCTCCTCGGGCGCGGGCTGGACTCAGCTCCGGTGGGCGGTCAGCAGGCGCCGGGAACGCGCTGGCGTCACGGCAGGACACCGCGGCGAGGGGGCCGACCTAGGAGAGGGCCTCGCCGCGGCGGGTAAGCAGGAGGCTGCCGCGCACCCGACCACCGTAGCAGCGGCCCGGACGCCGCCGCACGCACGCGCGCCGCCGGCGAGGTGCGGACGGCGGGGCCGAACCCGGCTCCGTTGCCGGGTCCCGGCAGCCCGGGGGGCGGCGAGTCGTGCCGGGACCGACCGGTCCGGGCCCGCGGCGGCCGAGCACCCCGGGTACATGGGCCTGCTGTCTGCTGCTGAGTCCGCACACCCGACGCGCCGCCCGGGAGGTGCCCGGTGACCTGGACCGGCTGGCTGCTGTTCGTCGCCCTGTGGAGCGCGGTCGGCGTGGCCGCGGTCTTCTTCCTGCTGCACCGGCGGGGGTTCCGGGAGAACGTCTGGTACCTCATCGGGGCGGTCATCGGGCCGCTGCTCGTGCCGGTGGCCCTGGAGCGGTCGCGCCGGCGCAGCAGCTCGGTGGAGCACGGGCCGGCGCCGGGCTCGGTCCGCGGGGACGGCCTGACCGTGCTGGTGGGGGTGGACGGGTCGGCGGAGTCCGAGCAGGCGGTCGCCGACGCCGCGCGCCTGGTCGGCCCGGCCGCAGGCCGGGTCCTGGTGGCCACGGTCATCGGCGTCGACGAGGCCGAGGAGGCCGACGCGACCGCCCGGGAGGACGCCCGGCGCCTGCTGGCGGACACGGCCGCCACGCTCGCGGGCAGCGGGGTGCGGTGCTGCGAGACGCACCTGCTCTGCGGCCGGCCGGCCGACGCCCTGGCCGAGCTCGCCGCCGCGGAGGGGGCCGACCTCGTCGTCGTCGGGCGCCGCGGCCGGGGCCTGTCCCGGGCGCTGCTGGGCAGCGCGGCCGAGCGGCTGGGACACGGGTGCTCCGTGCCCGTGCTGCTCGCCGGGAAGGTCGGTGACCGGCACCGCCCGGCGCAACACCGGTGAGGACGCCCCGGGTGGGCGCGGCGGGCACCGCGAGCGGTCAGAACCCCCCGCGCAGGCGGAGCCGGAGCGGGCGGCCGTCGGGGTCGACGAGCAGCCGGTAGACGGGGGTGGCCCACAGCCGGGTCATCCGGGAGAGCTTCTCCGGTCGGTGGGGCCGCAACCGGCCGGGAGGCCGCGGACCCTTCCGCCCGGCCGCGTGCCAGGCCTGCAGAGCGGCGGCCCGCTCCTCCAGGGTGGCGACGAAGCTCTCCGGTTCGAGGAGCAGCTGATCATCGCTGCCGTCCGGGGCGAGATCGAGGTGCTCGCGGGCCAGCTCCAGACGCAGGTCCCGTGCGAACACGCGCGCGCCGTCGCCGGTCCCGGCCGGGTCGCGTGGCTCACGCGGATCGCGCGTCGTGTCCAGGACCGCCGTGGAGAGCTCGCTGTCGTGCGTCCAGGATCGGCGGTTGAAGTTGTCGCTGCCGATGCTCGCCCACACGTCGTCGGCCACGCAGACCTTGGAGTGCACGTAGACCGGCAGCCCGGCGTGGTTCTCCACGTCGAAGACGTGCACCCGGTCCTCGCCACCCGCGCGGACGCAGAGGTCGATCGCCTGCCGGCGACCGACGTTCTGCGGGGTCGAGTTGAGGGCGCCCTCCTGGTCGGGCAGCCGCGGCACGACGACGACGAGGTGCAGCCCGGGGTTGTCGGCCAGCGCGTCGGCGAACAGCCGGGCGACCTCCGCCGACCACAGGTACTGGTCCTCGAGGTAGATCAGCCGCCTGGCCCGCCGGATGGCCTTGGAGTACCCGAGGGCGATCGAGCGCTCGCCCTCGGGGGCGAAGTCGTAGCGGGGCAGGATCTTGGGATAGGTCCGGAGGGTCTGCACGAGGTGCGGTCCGCACGCCGGTGGCGGCGGCAGTTCCGGGGGGAGCGGGGAGGGATCCAGCCGCGCCCGGCGGAAGCGGTCGATGACGTAGGCGATCGGATTGCCCTGGACGGGGCTGGTGGGATCGTCCCACCGCTCCCGGAACGCCGTGTCCAGGACGGCGACGGCCGGTCCGCGGATCTCGGCCTGCACGTCGTGCCAGGCGGGGGTCGGCCCGTAGGCCGACGCCATGTCCACGGCCTGGGGGTCGCCGTCGTGCGCTGCGTCGTCCCGGCGGCTGCGGCACAGGTCGATCCCCCCGGCGAACGCCACGTCGCGGGCCGGGTCGGCGGGGCAGCGGATCACGACGACCTTCTGGTGGTGGCTGCCCACCCGGCGGACGCGCTGGTCGAGGACCACCCGTCCGCCGTCCGCCTCGAGCTCCCGGTCGAGGGACCGGTTCTGCTCCTTGCTGTAGGACAGAGCGTCGGTGTGCGAACGCCACACCAGTCCCCGGACGTCGACACCGTGGTGCGCGGCCGCGCTGAAGAGCTCGTCGACCGTGGGACCCCCGGGCCGCAGCCGCTGGTCGGGGTCGCCCCGCCAGTCGGTGAACCAGAGCCGGTCGCCCTCGCCGAGCTGCTCGACCACCTCGACGAGCCGGTCGAAGTACGCCGCGCCGTGCACGAGGGGCCGGACGAGGTTGCCCTCGGTCCACGCCGGGAGCGGCGTCCCGGGGTTGCCCCGCTCGGAGGCGCTGAGCAGCCAGCGCTCGGGGTCCTCGCCCTGGAGGTGCTGCTCGGGGTCGCCCACCGGGTGATCACAACGCGCCCTCCCCGGGGACGCAAGCACGGCGCCCGCGGGGACGTCGGTAGCCTGTGGACCCGTGGCCCTCGTCGTCCAGAAGTACGGCGGCTCCTCCGTCGCCTCCGCCGCGCACATGAAGCGCGTCGCCGAGCGGATCGTGGCCGCCAAGCAGGACGGCGACGACGTCGTCGTGGTGGTCTCCGCGATGGGGGACACCACCGACGAGCTGCTCGACCAGGCGGCCCAGATCACCGGTGACCCGCCCGGTCGCGAGCTCGACATGCTGCTCACCGCCGGCGAGCGCATCTCGATGGCGCTGCTCGCGATCGCGATCAGCACGCACGGCTACGAGGCGCGGTCGTTCACCGGCTCGCAGGCCGGCGTCATCACCACGTCCAGCCACGGCAAGGCGCGGATCATCGACGTCACGCCCGGCCGGCTGCGGTCGGCGCTGGACGAGGGCTCGATCGTCATCGTGGCCGGCTTCCAGGGCGTCAGCCAGGACACCAAGGACGTCACCACGCTGGGCCGCGGCGGATCGGACACGACCGCCGTCGCCGTCGCCGCCGCGCTACGGGCCGACGTCTGCGAGATCTACACCGACGTCGACGGCGTCTTCACCGCCGACCCGCGGATCGTCCCCAACGCCCGGCGGCTGGACACGATCACCTACGAGGAGATGCTGGAGCTGGCCGCCTCGGGCGCCAAGGTCCTCATGCTCCGCTGCGTCGAGTACGCCCGCCGCTACGGCATCCCCGTGCACGTGCGCAGCTCCTACTCACAGCTCCCCGGCACGACCGTGACCGGCTCGATGGAGGACCTCCCGGTGGAACAGGCGATCATCACGGGCGTCGCGCACGACCGCAGCGAGGGCAAGATCACCGTCTACGGGGTGCCGGACCGCCCGGGCGAGGCCGCGCAGCTGTTCCGGGTGCTCGCCGACGCCGAGATCAACATCGACATGATCGTGCAGAACGTGTCGGCCGAGGCCAGCAAGCTCGCCGACATCTCCTTCACCCTGCCCAAGAGCGACGGCCCGGCGGCGCTGGCCGCGCTGGAGAGGGTCAAGCACACGGTCGGCTACACCGACGTCAGCTTCGACCAGCACATCGGCAAGGTGAGCCTGGTCGGCGCGGGCATGCGCTCGCACCCCGGCGTCTCGGCCCGGTTCTTCGGGGCGCTGGCCGACGCCGGCGTCAACCTGGAGCTCATCAGCACCTCGGAGATCCGCATCTCCGTGGTCTGCCGCGACACCGACGTGGACGTGGCCGTCCGCGCGGTGCACGACGCCTTCGACCTGGGTACCGAGGAGGCCGAGGCCGTGGTCTACGGAGGGACCGGACGATGAGCATGCGCCCGCTGAACATCGGCGTCGTCGGCGCGACCGGCCAGGTGGGCGCGGCGATGCGCTCGATCCTCGCCGAGCGCGACCTGCCGATCGCCTCGTTGCGCTTCTTCGCCTCCGCCCGCTCGGCCGGCAGCACGCTGCCGTGGGGTGACGGCGAGATCGTCGTCGAGGACGCCGCCACCGCCGACCCGGCCGGCCTGGACGTCGCCCTGTTCTCCGCCGGCGCGACCACCTCCCGCGCGCAGGCGCCCCGCTTCGCCGAGGCGGGCGTGATCGTGATCGACAACAGCTCGGCGTTCCGCAAGGACCCCGACATCCCGCTGGTCTGCAGCGAGGTGAACCCCGGCGACGTCGCGAAGGCGCACGGCCGGATCATCGCCAACCCGAACTGCACCACCATGGCCGCGATGCCGGTGCTCAAGCCGCTGCACGACGAGGCGGGTCTGGTCCGCATCGTGGCCAGCACCTACCAGGCCGTCTCCGGCTCGGGCATCGCCGGCGTGCAGGAGCTGCACGCGCAGGTGAGGGCCGTCGTCGACAAGGCCGACGAGCTCGCCTACGACGGCGGCGCGGTCGCCTTCCCCGAGCCGCAGAAGTACGTGCGGCCGATCGCCTTCAACGTCGTCCCCATGGCCGGCTCGGTCGTCGACGACGGCACGGAGGAGACCGACGAGGAGCAGAAGCTCCGCAACGAGAGCCGCAAGATCCTCGGCATCCCCGACCTGCGCGTCTCGGGCACCTGCGTGCGGGTGCCGGTCTTCACCGGGCACTCGCTGTCGCTGAACCTGGAGTTCGAGCGCGGGATCCGGCCCGAGCGTGCGACCGAGCTGCTGGCCGCCGCGCCCGGCGTCGAGCTGTCCGACGTCCCGAACCCGCTGCAGGCGGCGGGGAAGGACCCGAGCTACGTCGGCCGCATCCGGCAGGACGAGAGCGTCGACGGCGGCCGCGGCCTGGCGCTGTTCGTCAGCAACGACAACCTGCGCAAGGGCGCCGCGCTCAACACGATCCAGATCGCCGAGCTCATCGCGGCCCAGGGCTGAGGGGGGGGGGGGGGGGGGGGGGGGGGGGGGGGGGGGGGGGGCGGGGGGGGGGGGGGCGGGGGGGGGGGGGGGGGGGGGGGGGGGGGGGGGGTGGGGGGGGGGGGGGGGGGGGGGGG